>JBGQLM010000099.1:0-15525 GCA_041500085.1 Geobacteraceae bacterium | reverse complement strand
TTCTATCAGGCACAATATCGCGTGTCGAGTTGGCAGCCGTACCATATAAAACTTGCTACAGCCTCAATGTTGTCAATCTGTATCGCAGCAAGCTTCTGGGCTTCCTCCCAATTGCAAGATACTTTGCGTCCATACCTCTCAAATCAGACCCAAAACAATCTCTCAAATCTGCGTTCATTATTCCTAAATGTCGGCAGTGCAATGATTGGCGCTTCAGCAATCGCATTCTCGCTCGTGGTATTTGCAATGCAGGTTAACGTTGAACGAATGCCGCATGGATTATTCAGAAGATTTAGTACAGATTTTCGCATTATTGCCTCCTTCGCAGGAACTTTTATCATCGCCATTGCCATAGCATGCTCTTCGTTAATTCCCGATGCGTCATGGGCGGCAAGAGCCGTAATTGGAGCTATCTGGGGAGTAATCATCGTATTCTTGCTTTTTTTGCACGCCTATCGACGAGCGTTAGTTCTCATAAACCCCTCGCAGCAATTAAACCTAATAGTCAATGACGCCTGCAGAAACTTGCAGTCGTGGGTAAAACGGACAAAACGAATAACCCCGTTACTTAAGGGCGTCGAGCCAAGCGAACCTTCCGAAGGCACATCAAGACGTTATACCCATGACATGGCTCGAATCACATATTTGAGTCTTCATCCGCAATGGACTATTCATGCTCAAAAGGCTATTTCACATTCTATGTCCTATGCACAAAGGTTTGCAGAACAAGGCGACCATGAAGTCTCCTTTGCGGCACTGAAATCTGTCGTAGCCATAAATCACTCTTATGTTAAGGCAAAAGGGAAAACATTTTTTGCACAAGTTCTTATGGTTGATAACCCTTTGGTTAACGATGGATTTATCAACAACACCTTAGAACTTCTTCGTCAGCAACTTCGCACAGTGGTTACACGTGGAGATGAACAGCAGATAGAGCAGACTTTACGGACTTTGGCGATGCTGGTTGGTGTCTATGTTGAAATTGACTACTCCAATGAACATGCATCTAAAACACATGCTCTACTCGCAGCTAGTTATCTATCTGACGGAGTAAAATCCGTAGTCCTTCATGACATGCCCGATGTGTTGATGGAGGGTGTTAGATTGATGGGTAAGTCAGCGCACCTTTTCCTCTCATGCGACGAACCGAATAGTGCTGTCACAACTGCAGAAAATATTGCAGCCCTTGCTTGTACTGGATGCGCCAATGAAAAGTTCCGACCCGTTACGCTAACGGGGATTGAACAACTTGCAAGCATTACCTTCAATCTCATTCGCATCAATTCTCATGACATTCATTACGCAATTGGTGAGTTGAGAGACGATGTCAAAATGGTCGTAAAGTTTTTTCTCAAATCACCTGATACACCGTTACAAAGCATCCATAGCACCTTTCTGGCCCCCTATTATTCAGTTACCACTGAGCAGGCATTTCTTTCCTGGTTACGACAATTGGTTAACGCGCTCATGGATACAAATCAGGATGATATAGCAAATACCATCATTAGGAACCTTGAAACTTGGGCAGACGGTCTCTACGACTCGCAAAAAGAATTACTGTTGCTCGCCGTTGAGAAAAAGTCAGGATTTGTTTTTGACCTAATCCGCTGGATTACTTCAGTTACTGAAATTTTGCTGGCAGCATCAAATGCACCAGCTTGCGATGACCACACACGAGAAGAGCTTAGGAAACATGCTCTTTGGTTGGTTTATGTTATAGACTGGATTCCTGATAACGAAGAAACCGTTAAATTTGTTGAGCGTTATCACCTTACGGAAGTGCTCTTTGAGACGGCTTTAAATGCTCATGGCAGGGACTGTATTGAGGAATCATCGGAAATTAAAATGCTTCTTTTGGGCTGGGCATTCAAGGCGGGCAAATACCAAACGGGATGGGCTACATTGGAGCAAACGATGTATGCCCTTGTCACTCTGGCTCTAACAACAGGGGGGAAACAGGATTTTGATGTATTTAAGCAGCAGTTATCAACCCGTTTTTCGCAGGATGCGGCAATAAGTCAAGAAATCAGAGATCATTCTGCTCGTGAGATTCGCAGAACAGCCGCGACGCTGTACCGACGAGGGTTTGAAACTCGTTCAGTCGAATATCATATGAACAGATTAGACCAAAATGCGTTGAGAGATTCCCTGGTAGAAATAGCCAATATGTTATCTCCTGGGACATCTGACGAACCTGTCAGATCTGTATATTAGCCAGCCCTATAAAGGTAGGTCCAAAATTAATGAGTGACGAGTAGCCAACAAAGCGCAGCACTCGGTCTTCGCTGCGCTCCGCCTGTGCGCTCTCCCACGTTATTGCACCAATGTTAGCAACATTTATTATCACTGCCTTACAAATTTCAATAAACGAGCATAAAGGAGCACGGGATTTGAATTCCATAGATCTGACTCTTTCAAGTTTATTTCTATTCTTCCTGACGCTGACGGCTTTTCCACTCCCCTGCCATGCGACGCTCAACTGTGGCGGCTGTCACGGAAAGCGGGATATCAACGATCTCCGCCCGGTCGACGCTCCGGCCCGGTCCGTCACCGATGGAGGATTGAAGGGAACCCATCAGACCCACACGTCTGCCGAGGCTACAACTTCGAAAGACATTATGACGATAAACTGCGTTTGAGGGGGTAGCCGTATGCACGTACAACTGTTTGGGACATGCCTGGTAGACACCTTTTTCCCCGAAGTTGGCGAGGCGGTGGTGCGTATCTTCGACAAGTTCGGGGTCCAATTCACCTTCCCGAAAGGCCAGACCTGTTGCGGGCAGCCTGCCTACAATGCCGGCTATATGGCCGAAGCTAAGGGCGCTGCCGAGCACTTCCTCTCGACATTCGGCGGCTCAGATCCGATCGTCACCCCTTCCGGCTCCTGCGCGACCATGGTCAAACACCACTATCCCGAACTGTTCCGCGATGACCCGGAAAAGCTTCGGGCCGCCGAACAGGTTGCCGGCCGGGTTTACGAACTCTCCCAGTTTCTCGTCAACGTGCTCAGGGTCCACGAGACTAACCTGACCGGCTCGGGCAGGGTTACCTACCACTCTTCGTGCCACCTGACGCGAACCCTCGGCGTTACCGAGGAACCGCTCGCGCTCATCGAGGCGCTAAAGGGGGCGGAATTTGTCCCCATGCCCGATGCCACCCGCTGCTGCGGCTTCGGCGGTGTATTCATGGCCAAGCTGCCGGAGATATCAATGGCGATTGCCGATGACAAGGCGCAGAGCATCATCGCCAGCGGAGCGGACACCGTGACCGGCTGCGACAGCGGCTGCCTGATGAACATCGCCGACGCACTCAAAAGACGGGGGAGCAGCGTAAAGGTTAAACACATTGCCGAACTCGTTGCGGAGGGGCTATGAACCATCAGACCAGCCTCGATTTCAGAGCCAATGCCGCCGGCGCTATCAAGGATGACGCCCTGCGCCAGGCCATGCGCAATGCCACCGACACGATCGGGACCAAACGCACCAACGCCATGGAGGGCGTCGACTTCAGCGCTCTGCGCGAAAAAGCATCCGCTATCAGGATGGAGGTGCTCGACAACCTGCCGGCCTATCTGGAGCGATTCACCACTCAGGCCGCAAAGGCCGGGGCCAGCGTGCACCGGGCAGCGGATGCAGGGTCGGCCAATGCGATCATCGCGGGCATTCTCAAGAGCAACAACGTCAGGATGGTTGCCAAGGGCAAATCGATGATCTCCGAGGAGACCCACCTGAATGCCCACCTGGAGCAGGAAGGCTTCGAGGTGGTCGAGACCGACCTGGGCGAATACATCATCCAGCTTGCAGGCGAGACCCCTTCCCATATCCTCGTGCCCGCCATCCACAAAAACCGCCAACAGGTCGGCCGGCTCTTTACCGAGAAGCTGGGGGTCGACTATTCCGAGGATCCGCAGGTCCTGACCAAAATCGCCCGCAAGGCGCTGCGGGAAAAGTTCCTCACCGCCGATGCCGGCATCTCCGGCGCCAATTTCGCCATTGCCGAGTCGGGCAGTCTGGTCCTCTTCACCAACGAAGGCAACGGCCGGATGGTCACCAGCGTGCCGCCGCTCCATATCGCCATCCTCTCCATCGAGAAGATCCTCCCTTCCCTGGCCGACCTCCCCACGTTCATGCGGCTCTTGCCCCGCTCCGCCACGGGACAGATGCTGACCAGCTACGTTTCGATCCTTACCGGCAACCGGAAGGAGGGCGATGCCACCGGGGCCAGAGAGTTGCATATCGTCCTGCTGGATAACGGACGCTCTGAGATCGTCAAGGGGGACTGCCGCGAGATGCTCAAGTGCATCCGCTGCGGGGCCTGCATGAACGTCTGCCCGGTCTACCGGACCGTGGGGGGTCATGCCTACGGCTGGACCTATCCCGGGCCCATGGGGATCGTCCTGACCACGCTTCTGACCGGCATGGCCGCGTCGCACCCCCTGGTTGACGCCAGCACACTCTGCGGCGCCTGCAACGATGCCTGTCCCGTCAAGGTCCCTCTGCAGGAGATGATCCTCAAACAGCGGGTCCGCAGGGTTGCGGAGGGGTTCTCCCCCCCGGCAGTATCCATGGGGATGCGTCTCTTCGGTGCCGCGGCGAAATCGCCCCTGCTGTTTTCCTTCGGGGAAAGGCTGGCAGGCTGGTTCTGGTTGCTACTGCGCCGCGTGGGCGGGGAGAATGTCGTCGGCAGGCTGCCGCGCCCGGCAAAAAGCCCTTTCAGCAGGAGGATGCCATGAGCGTCAATGATTCCGTAATCGCCATTTTTCTCGAAAACGCCGCCAGATCTGCTGCCGCAGTGCACCGGGCGGAAGGGGCAGAGCAGTTGCGGGCAAAAGTTTCCGAAATCGTAGCCCCGGATGAGGACGTTTTCTGCCCGGGCGTGACCGAACTGGAAAAAGCCGTCGCAGCGGGCCGCGCCCGGCTCGTCCCCGAGTACGCTTTGGCCCGGGTAACCGTTGAGGAGGTTTCCGCGGCGATCGCCGAAACGGGAAGCATCGTCTGTGCCAGCAGCGGAGGGAAAGCGGTCCAGGCCAGCCTGCTTCCGGCGCATCACGTGGCGATCGTGCCCCGCGACAGGATCTTCGCCACTCTGGATGATTTTTTCGCCGGGTTTGCCGCAGCCCCCCCCACCAACATCACGATCATCACCGGCCCCAGCCGCACCGCCGACATCGAGCTCAACCTGGTTATCGGGGTGCACGGCCCGGAACGGCTCGATATAATCGTGGTCTGAGCGGAGAGCTGGCAAGCCGGCCCGTTTCGGTGGAGAGCCCGTAGCGGGCGCTACTTTTCACCCCGCCTTAAAATAGTTTATCACTAGTAAAATTAACTAGTTACACATCAAATATGTTGCGTTCAACCGGCGGAGCGTGTATATATAGCTGCGTAATTCCTCCAGATCAGATCCAGCATCAAATCCATTCCAAGGAGCATTTAATGTCATCAAAGTACGTGTATTTTTTCGGGGACGGCAGGGCCGAAGGCAGTGCAGCCATGAAGAACCTTCTTGGCGGCAAGGGGGCGAATCTCGCTGAAATGACCAGCATCGGGCTACCAGTGCCTCCGGGGTTCACCATCTCGACCGAAGTCTGTACCTACTACTACAAAAACGTCGGCACATATCCGGAGAGTCTCAAGGCGGATGTCGAAAAAAATCTGCATGAAGTCGAGAAGCTGATGGGCCGTACTTTCGGTGATCCCAGGAACCCGCTGCTCGTGTCTGTCCGCTCGGGAGCCAGAGCCTCCATGCCGGGCATGATGGACACCATCCTGAACCTCGGACTCAATGACACGACAGTACAGGGGATCATCGCCCAGAGCGGTGACGAGCGTTTCGCTTACGACGCCTACCGCCGTTTTGTCCAGATGTACTCTGATGTCGTCATGGGAATGGACAAGCATGTTCTCGAACACCTGCTGGAGCACAAGAAAGAGCAGAAAGGGGCTCATCTGGACACGGATCTGACAGCCCAGGACTGGAAAGATCTGGTTGCAGATTTCAAACAGTCGATACGGGAACATCTCAGGATGGAGTTCCCGGAAGACCCCCATGCACAGCTCTGGGGCGCCGTCGGAGCAGTTTTCGGCTCCTGGATGAACCAGCGCGCCATCACCTACCGCAAGCTCAACAACATCCCGGCCGACTGGGGCACAGCTGTCAACGTCCAGTCGATGGTGTTCGGCAATATGGGGGAAGACTGTGCAACAGGCGTCGCCTTCACCCGTGACCCGTCCACAGGGGAGAACTGTTTCTACGGCGAATACCTGGTGAATGCCCAGGGCGAGGATGTCGTCGCCGGGATTCGTACTCCGCAGCCGATAAATCTTCACCAGAAACTGCCGGGCGATCTTCCCGCAATGGAAGAGGTAATGCCGGAGTGCTACAAGCAACTTGCCGAAATCCGAACTGTCCTGGAAAAGCACTACAAGGATATGCAGGACATAGAGTTCACCATTGAAAAAGGGAAGCTGTTCATGCTTCAGACCCGCAACGGGAAGAGGACAGCCACTGCCGCTATCAAGGTCGCAGTAGACATGGTAAAGGAGGGGCTTATCGATGAGAAGACGGCCGTGCTGCGTGTCGCCCCTGCTCAGCTTGACCAGCTGCTGCACCCCTCGCTCGACCCGAAAGCCGTGAAGAATGTGATTGCCAAAGGGCTCCCTGCTTCACCGGGGGCCGCGTCCGGAACTGTGGTCTTCACTGCCGATGAAGCCGAAGCAGCGGCCAAGACCGGTACCAAGGTCATTCTGGTGAGAGTGGAAACAAGCCCTGAAGACATCCACGGGATGCATGCCGCTCAAGGGATACTTACCGCCCGCGGCGGCATGACCTCTCACGCTGCCGTTGTTGCCCGCGGCATGGGAAAATGCTGCGTCGCCGGCTGCTGCGACATTAAGGTCGACTACGCAGGGCAGAAATTTGCGGCGCGCAACGGACAGATGGTCAAGAAAGGGGATGTCATAACCCTGGACGGCTCGACCGGCGAGGTAATCCTTGGCGAAGTAGCTACGGTATCCCCGAAGATGACAGGCGATTTCGGCACTCTGATGGGCTGGGTTGACAGCTTCAGGACGATGAAGGTCCGTACGAATGCCGACACCCCGAATGATTCGAGGGTTGCCCGTGAATTCGGCGCCGAAGGCATCGGCCTCTGCCGTACCGAACATATGTTCTTCGATGCGGACCGGATCGCTGCCGTGCGCGAAATGATCCTGTCGGAAAACCTGGAAGGTCGGTTGAAAGCACTGGCAAAGATCCTGCCGATGCAGAAAGGGGATTTTCTCGGCATATTCAAGGAGATGAAGGGGCTGCCCGTAACCATCCGGCTCCTCGATCCGCCACTGCACGAGTTCCTCCCCCAGGAAGACAAGGATATCGAGGCCCTTGCAAAAAGTCTGGGCGTATCTACCCAGCAGCTCAGGCACAAGGTCGACTTCCTCCACGAGTTCAACCCGATGCTCGGACATCGCGGCTGCAGACTCGGCCTGACCTATCCGGAGATTTACGACATGCAGGTTCAGGCGATCATGGAGGCTGCCTGCGAACTGGTCAAGAACGAAGGATATACCATCGTGCCGGAGATCATGATCCCCCTCATCGCAACGGTATCCGAACTCAGGGTGCTGCGGGCAAACGCCGTAAAGGTCTGTGACGAGGTTATTGAACGCTACGGGGTAAAAATTGAGTACCTGATCGGGACCATGATAGAGCTTCCCAGGGCCGCTCTCACGGCTGACGAGATCGCAACCGAAGCCGAGTTCTTCTCTTTCGGCACGAACGACCTGACCCAGACGACTTTCGGCCTGTCGCGCGATGATGCCGGAAAGTTCCTGCCGTTCTATGTGGAGAACGGTCTCCTTCCCGAGGATCCGTTCATATCGCTGGATCAGAATGGTGTCGGCAAGCTGGTAAAGATGGCGTGCGAACTGGGCAGAAGCGCCCGGAAAGGTATCAAACTGGGCATCTGCGGGGAACATGGCGGCGATCCGGAATCCGTCATTTTCTGCCACAATGTCGGCCTCGACTACGTCTCCTGCTCGCCTTTCAGGGTGCCTATCGCTCGCCTGGCTGCTGCTCACGCCGCACTCGGCGGAGGGACGGACAATACGAAGTAGATTCCTACCATAAAGGAACAAAAAAGGCGGCCTTTCACAAGGTCGCCTTTTTAATTGAAAGCAGCAGTTGGAATCTGCCTGCATTCGAGCTGACGTGCTATTTCTGCAATTCTAAGCTCATTCCGCTACAGCCGATAAACTCGCTTCGCTCAGACAATATCGGCTTTACGCTCCATTTCGCCAAGAATTGCGACGAAATAGCCCTAAGGCTCTCACACAGACAGACTCCAACAGACGGAGTTAGCCCTTAATCCGTGACGACGGGAGCCGGAATGAACGAAATGCCGGGGCCAATCGCGGCCGATGCCGTTGCCCTGCTTCTGCCGGATCACCTCTGCCGGAACGGTTCAAGTGAATGAACACCCAAGGCAGAGGCATGAGTTCGGTGACGGCTTTCGTCGTCACGGATTAAGAAAGTATCCCGTCACTTCCCGGTAAAGAACTTCCTGAAGGAGAGTCCGACACCCTTCCAGTACTGCCCGGCCTCCTTGCCTCCCTGCTTGGCGGTCTCACCGACTTCCTTCCCGGCTTTCTTGGAGGACGCTCCAATCTCCTTCCCCAACACCTTTCCCTTCTGGCCCAGCTCTTTCCCGCCTTTCGCGGCGGTCTTGCCCGTCTCCTTCCCGGCATCCCGGAAGGCTTCGCCAGTCTTCTTGCCGGCCTTGCCGAATGATTTACCGATTTTCTTGGCATCCTCGTGCGGCGATGAATCAGCTCCAGCGTGCAAGGGGAGCAGAAGCAGAATACCAGTCAGGAGCAAAGTTTTTTTCATACCTTTTCCTTTGTACCAGTCAGGTATTAAACTGCCAGGCAATTACTTCATGATTCAGCCAGGCAACCGGCTTCTCCGGCGCCCAGGAGTCATGGAACATAAGATAGCCGACGGAATTGAAGACCACCCGTGACAGCGGGGCGCAGACAATCTCTTTCGGACTCCGGTTCATGGCGATCAGTTCGGCAGATGCCGCCAGCATCAGCTCCATCTGCTCCTTTGTACTGTGATGAGGCCATTCGGAAAGCTTATCGAAAGGCTTCATGATGGGCGAAGAGAGGTATTTTTCTGCTACTTTCAGCAGATCATCCAGAGTAACCCCATCATTCAGAAGTGCCTGACACTCACTGAAAACTGCATTCACAGCCGGGCTGTTCCCCTCTTTTTTCAGTGCATCAAGAAGCGGATACAGCGACAGTTCAACACCCATGAAAAGGGCGCTGGAGTTGGTCTGGATCTCGGGGCAGTTGTAGACCGTGGCTGTGATCCCCTGCTTTCTGGCCTTGATTGCATGGTCCTCCAGCCTGATCTTGGCCTCCCCCTGTAGATAGGGGGTATACGACTGCCAGGTGTATTTTCCGCTGATCAGGACTTCGCAGCCGTGGTAGCCGTAGGCGGTATAGCGGACGTTGTTCGTTGCCCGGACCGGCGCAGTCGCCTCGATCAGGTAGGCAAAGGTATCGGCACTAACCTCGTTGAAACTCGCCCGGCAGAGATCGCCCAGACCGGATTTCCAGAACTCGGCCGAAGCCAGGTATTTGTCGCCGATCCCCTTGAAGACCTTGTTCAGCAGCGGCATGAAGAGCCTTACCCGCGGGATTCCGCCTGCCATGGCATGGGAGAAGAGAACATTGGCCCCGGCCGGGATCTTTTTAGAGAGTTCGGCAACTACCGCGGCAAGATTGGTCTTGAACCGGGCCGCCCCTTTGGCGCGGACTTCGTCAAGACGTCCCTGGTCGCAGACGAAACTCTCATAGCTGTCAGGTTTCACGCTCTTGAGGATATCGGCAAATGACTGGCCGTCGGAAGCCTGCTCCATGTCGAAGCCGGCCTCCAGCGGGATATTGATGATCCGCCCTCCCAGGTTTGCTTCTGCTTCGGCAAGTTCATCGACATTCAAGGGACGCAGGGTGCCGTCGCTGTCGCGCCTGCCGACCGTCGTGCCGACAATCGTCATCCCGGCCTTGCGGGCCTCATCGACAATGCCGTTCGCATAGCCGCGCCCGAACAGCTCGCCGATCAGCACGAAGACATCGCCTTTTTTGTACCCGGCCCTGGCCGGCAGTTTTTGCAGTGGAAAATATCGGTTCATCTTTTCTCCTTTAGGTTATTTCAGGTATTTTATGATTAAATCGGTTTGAGCAATGGCTTCAGGATAACAAACGGAGGGCTACATCTTCACCACTACCTTGCGTATATCTTTCATCGGATAATGCTTGCCATTCCCGGTTGCCAGGGTTGCACCGGTGCAAAAAGCTGTAGCGGCAATCAGACAATCGTCAAGTTCCAGGGAGTGGCCTTTTGCTGCACCTTTAAAAGTTCCGGCTTTCTCAGCCACATCCCGGCTTACATCAATGATTTTGAGCGAGTCCACCAACCCCCTCGTCGCCTTTTCTTCCTTTGGCCGCATACCAACCCAAATCTCTGCTACTGAAATCACTGAACAGAGCAACTCATTCTCTTCCAGGCTCTCTTCAATAAAATCACGCGCAGCAGCATTGCCACGAAGCAGGTTTATGAGAATATCGGTATCCAGAAGTAGAGAACTCATGTGTTTCGTCCTGACCGGGTTGATCTCCTCAGCTCATGAACATACTGCTCAACACCATCCTTTAACTCAGGATGTTCTTCGTCTTTCCATGCACCAAAACTGACCTTCAAGGCATTTTTCATCTTTTCATGCCGAAGCTCCTTGCGCACTGCTTCAGCCACAAAGCGGCTTTGTTGACGCTGTCCGACAAGTTGTTTGAGATCGTTCAGAAGATCCTCTGGAAGCATGAAATTTGCCTGTCGCACCAAAACTGTCATACAAGCTCCTTTCTATTATATATTCTATGTTATTTTATAGGATATTGAAGAAGCAGTCAATATAGTGCCGGAAAATATCTATGCGTCATCCCGTCTGCTCTTGTTCTCGAACTTGGTGAATTCGCCGTTGAAGATGAGATTAACGGAGCCGATCGGGCCGTTACGCTGCTTCCCGATGATGATCTCGGCCTGACGGTCGTGACCTTCGATCGTGCATGAACCGTCCCTCTTCTTGCACGCTTCGCAGTAGACCGCATCGCGATAGACGAACATGATGACGTCGGCATCCTGCTCGATGGCGCCCGACTCACGGAGGTCGCTCATCATCGGACGCTTGTCGGTACGGCTCTCAAGACCGCGGTTCAGCTGCGAAAGCGCTACGACAGGTATACTGAGTTCTTTGGCAAGAGCCTTCAGGGATCGCGAGATCTCCGAAATCTCCTGCTGCCTCGATTCGGTGTTAGCCCCTCTCATAAGCTGAAGATAATCGACGACAACAAGCCCGATATCCTTTTCGGCCTTCAGCCTGCGGCACTTGGCGCGCATCTCCAGAACCGAGATGGCCGGCGTATCGTCGATATAGATCTGCGCATCGTGAAGCTTGCCGGCGCCGTTCATCAGGCGGCCCCAGTCCGACTCGATCAGATGGCCGGTACGAAGCCGGCTCGCATCGATTTTTGCCTCAGAGCAGAGAAGCCTGGTCACCAGCTGTTCCTTGCTCATTTCGAGCGAGAAGATGGCAACGCCGGTTTTTTCTTCCGTGTGAATGGACGCATGCTGCCCGAGATTGAGCGCAAAAGCCGTCTTCCCCATTGATGGCCGGCCGGCCACGATAATCAGGTCACCCTTCTGGAAGCCGGCTGTCATCCCGTCCAGATCGATGAACCCTGTCGGAACCCCGGTGACATGCTCCTTTTTCTCATAAAGTTTTTCAATGGTCCTGATCGTGGTCCCGACCAGATCCTTGACATGGTAAAATGCGGGGCGGAGCTTGTTTTCGGAAATCTCGAAAATCGCTTTCTGGGCACTGTCCAATAGCTCTTCGACATTGGTCTGTTCATTGAAACTCTTGGTGACGATTTCCGTCGCAGCGGTTATCAGGCTTCTTGAGACAGCCTTCTCCTTCACCATCTTGCAGTAGTATGCAATGTTTGCAGCTGTCGGAACATAGTCGACCAGGGTGGAAAGATAGGCTCCACCCCCGGCATCCTCAAGCTCTCCCCTCTTCTTGAGCATACCAGTGAGAGTTATGAAATCACACGGCTCGCCGTTATTCGAAAGGTCGATCATGGCGCGAAAGATCTTCCGGTGTGACTCCCTGTAGAACTCTTCGGGCCGGATGATTTCGAGCGCCCTGTTGATCGCCTCATTATCAAGGAGGATGCCGCCGAGAATCGACATTTCGGCCTCAAGGTTCTGTGGCGGAACTTTTCGCATATCTAGGGTCATATATTCTGCTCTCGCTTCAGCCTTTGGCAGCAGTCCTGAGACACAACCCCTTCCATTGCCTGTCTGTTCGGTTGAAAAGGGAGTTTTCCGGGCTGCTGCAACAAGCTACTGTCGTGGAATGAAAAAATAGAGATGTTTGCCTGAAAGGATGATACTATAACCTCTTACTTATCTGCCGGTCAATCCGAGAGTTGAACAGGTTGCTGAAAAAACAGCCACCTCGTCACCGTCCTCGAAAGTCTCCTTGTGCGGCGTAGCGCTGCTACGCCTCCGCGGGACTTTCTGTGGGTGCAACGATCTGTCTATTTTTGAGCAACCTGGGTTTTTCAAAAGCCTTTTAAGAGTCAGACAAAATGAATATCCCCGAACTTCTTGCCCCTGCCGGCAACCTTGAAAAACTCAAAATTGCGATTCATTACGGCGCTGATGCAGTCTATCTCGGAGGCAAAGCCTTCGGGCTGAGAAACCTTGCGGACAACTTCTCCATCGAAGAGATGAAAGAGGGTATTGCCTACGCTCACGACCGCAATGTCAAAGTCTACCTGACCGTAAACAGCTACCCCTCGAATGATCAGCTGGAAGCTCTTGCGACATACCTTCAGGAGACAGCTCCACTCCCCTTCGATGCGCTGATCGCTGCCGACCCGGGAGTGATCCGGATGATAAGGGAGATCGCTCCTGACAGAGTGATTCATCTTTCGACTCAGGCCAACAGCGTGAACTGGCAAGCCGTCAAATTCTGGGAAGATCAGGGCATATGCAGGATAAACCTGGCCCGGGAGATGTCTCTGGACGCTGTTGCCGAAACAGCCGCAAAAACCTCTGTAGAGCTCGAACTGTTTGCCCACGGCGCAATGTGCATCTCCTACTCCGGAAGATGTCTGCTCTCGAGCGTCATGAGCGGCCGGAATGCCAACAAGGGGGAATGCTCCCACCCCTGCCGATGGGGATACTCACTTGTCGAGGAAACACGCCCCGGTGAATACTTCCCGGTGATGGAAGACGAAACAGGCACCTTTATCTTCAACTCCAGAGATCTCTGCCTGATCGAGCATCTGCCCGAAATCCTGAAAAGCGGGGTATCATCTCTCAAGATTGAAGGTCGGATGAAAGGTATCTACTATGTGGCCTCTGTGGTCCGTGCATACCGTGCAGCTCTGGATGCCATCAAAGCAGAAGGGAATGATTACAGGCTTCGCCTCGAATGGCTCGAAGAGCTTTGCAAGATAAGCCACCGCGGCTACACGACAGGATTTCTCTTCGGCCAGCCAAAAGATGTAGGCCAGGAGTATGAGGCTGCATACCTGCGAAGCCATCTCTTTGTAGGGGTTGTGGAGAGGATGAACAGTGACGGCACATTCACGGTCGGAGTCCGTAACAGGATAAAAACCGGCGATTCGCTGGAAATAATGGGGCCCGGGATGAGGAACGACTCCATCACTGTCACCCGGATGACGGACGAGAAAGGCAACAGTGTGGAAGTTGCCAACCCTAACCAGAAGGTGATCATGGCACTCCCCCCCGCAACAGCTCCGTATGACCTTTTAAGGGTATCGAATGACCTTTAAGGATCTGAAATGGTATGCGGCATATATTGCCCTGACGACGATCATGATCCCGTTTGCCGTCATGCCGCTGCGGCTCTCCGGCTGGACAGGTAAAAAGCTTGGCAGGCTGCTTTATTTCATCCTGCCGAAGTGGCGCAAAACCGGACTTGAGACTATTACTTCACTGCTGCCGTTTCTGGAGAAATATCCCGAATGGAGAGAGCAGGCGCTCTCACCTGAAGCTGTAGTCAGGCAGGTTTTTGTCAACATTGGCATCTTCGTTGCCGAACTCAGCAGACTTTACTTCGGCAAGGATGAAGAGCTGCTGAAGAGCGTCGAGTTCAGAGGACTCGAACATGTCGAGGGCGCACGCGAAAAAGGGAAAGGCTTCATCGGCATTACAGCCCATTGCGGGAATTGGGAGCTGATGGCACTGGCTTTTGGAGCCAGGATTACGCCCGTGGCCGTTATTGCCCGCACCATGAAGAAAGATTATTTCAACCGGATGCTGGAAAGGATCCGGCTTCAACATGGCAACAGAATCATCTACCGTGACAGCGGAGTCAAGGTGATGCTCTCATTCCTGAAGAATAACGGAATAATAGGAATTCTCCCCGACCAGGTGGTAAAAGCTCCTCACGGGATTCTCGCCGACTTTTTCGGACGACCGGCCTGGACAACGGTCATGCCGGTGAAGCTGGCGCTCAAGACAGGAAGCCCGCTCCTTCCCTTTTTCATCCACAGGGAAGGAGAGAGAAACATCATCACGATTCATCCAGAGATCGAGCTGCTGACAACGGGGAGTGAAGAGGAGCGGATTATGGACGGCACGCTCAAGATGAACCGTGCCATCGAGAATCACATCATACGCTACCCGGACCAGTGGAACTGGCTCTACAGAAGATGGAAAGGTGTCAACGGATAAACGGCAGTTGGAAGCTGCCGGAATGAGTGCCTTAGGGCCATTTCGTCGCAATTCTTGGCGAAATGGAGCGTAAGCAGCCGATGTTGTTTGAACCCGCAGGGTGAGTTCATCGGCTGTAGCGAAATGAGCTTAGAATTGCAGAAATGGCACGTTAGCACGAATGCAGGTGGCTTCCAACTGCCGAGGTAAGAGCAGATAAAGGATACAAAAAAAGGGAGATGCTTTCGCATCCCCCTTTTTGCTTGAACCAAAGTTTCTTCCTAGAACTTGCGGCCACCTTCTGCAGCCCACTTCTCGAGCATTGCAGTAGTAACAGACTTCGGACGCTCAAGAGCATAACCGAGACCGCGGTCCCAGGTAATGTTAGCCATGCAGCCAAGTGCACGACCTACACCGAAGAGAACGGTGTAGAATTCAAACTCGGTCAGACCGTAGTACATCTGGATAACGCCGGACTGTGCATCGACGTTCGGCCAGGGGTTCTTGGTCTTGCCGTGCTCGGTGAGAACGCCGGGAGCTACTTCGAAGATCATGGAGATAACCTTGAACAGCGGGTAGTCTTTCAGACCCGGGGTGTTCTGGCAGAACTCACGCTGTGACATGTAGCGCGGGTCGGTCTTGCGGAGAACGGCATGGCCGTAACCCGGAATAACCTGACCGGCATTGAGAGTATCCCAGAGAGCAGCTTTGATC
>JBGQLM010000098.1:0-15635 GCA_041500085.1 Geobacteraceae bacterium | reverse complement strand
TCCATGCCGGGCATGCGAACATCTTGGAGAACCACGTTGAATATCTCCTCGCGGTAGGCACTCAGGCCCTCTTCTCCACTCGCTGTGGCAGTCACCTTGTAGCCGGAACGGGACAGCTCCATCTGCAGCAGCTCCCTGAGCGATTTGTCATCCTCGACAATAAGAACCTTGGTATCGTTACGAACTATTTCTGGCATGCCGGCATCCTTACGGTAAATTTCGATCCCTTACCAACCTGGCTTTCCACGCTGATATCCCCGCCAAGGCGTTTAATAATGTTGTAGGTAACCGCCAGGCCAAGACCAGTGCCTTGACCGACTTCCTTTGTGGTGAAAAACGGATCCCAGATCTGGTCGATGGCATCCTTGGAAATTCCGCAGCCGGAATCTTCAATCTGGAACATAACCATCGACTGTTTTGTCAGTCTGGTGGTTATTTCTACCAGGCCTTTGCCATTAATGGCTTGATGGGCGTTTATCAGAAGATTCATGCAAACCTGACGAAGGCCTGTAGGATCGCCGATAACATCCGGAAGATCGCTCTGGAGGCTCGTACGGATCTCGATGTTTTCGTAGCGGGATTTGAAGCGGACCAGCTCCAGAACTTCTTTCAGGATGTCATTAATATTTACGTTGATGACTGCGCCGTCAGACTTGCGGCTGAAGGAGAGGAGACAGTCAATGATGCCTTTGCACCGGTACGATTCGCGCACGATGACCTGCAGATATTTTGGAAAAACATCCAGCCTTGGGTCTGCAGTCAGCGAGTGCTCCTCTTTGAAGCGCCTGAGCAGGGCCTCTGCATAACCGGCGACCGATGAAAGCGGATTATTGATTTCATGGGCGACGCCGGCAGCAAGGACGCCAATGCTGGAAAGTTTTTCGGCCTGAATCAGATGCATTTCCTGGAGACGTTTTTCGGTTACATCGCGCAGAAAAATGAGCGCGCGATGCTGCTCACCCTTGCTATCCTCGATCGGTGTCGCGGTAACATCAAAGTAGCGGCTTTTCCCCTCTGCCGGCAGGGAACTGATGGAAATTTCGACCCGTTCACCTGCCAAAGCCCTCTCTACAGGGCAATCTTGGGGCGCTGATTCGAGCTCCGGATGAAAAAGTTCACGACAGGAACAGCCGGGAAGGGTCTCCTGAGGGAAAAATTGCGGGCAGACGTGGTTGCGATGCTGTACCATGCCGCGATTGTCGTAGACAATAACCCCGTCAATGATGGAGTCGAACAGTGCCTGAAACTCACTGCTTTTGCTGCGTAAGCCCAGATTAGCCGCCTCAAGCTCGTGGATTTTCTGTTTAACCTCGGCATAAAAGCCGATTTTTGAACTATCCAATCCAAGCAGCCGCTCAAGCGCTGATTCGTCCAACGTTGTTCGAACGGCAACCTTGTTCATCAGTAAACCCTTTCCAGGATCTTCAGGAGGTCCTCTTCATCTGCTTGCCGAGGAGACGTGACAATGCAGACATCCTTTAGCGCCTGACGCGCCAGTTCCGGCAGATCCTTGCGCAGGACTCCGATACTGCGCAGGCTGCGCGGAGCGCCACTGGCATCCAGAAGCGAGTCGAGTGTTTCCTGAACCTTTTCACTGGCTGCACTGATATCGCCGTTGGCACGATGTCCGAGTCCCCAGGCTAGCTCCTGCAGTTTTTCAGTAACCACCGGGATGTCATAGCGTATCACTTCCGGAAGCAGAATCGCATTGATACTGCCATGGTTTGCATCATAGAGGCCGCCAATCGGATGAGCCAGCGCATGGACAATGCCAAGCATGGAATTGGAAAAGGCCATACCGGCATGTAAACTGGCCCGCGCCAGATTCTCCATATCTTCAGGTTTCCGTTCGTGAACAGCATCTGCCAGGCTGTCGGTCAGAAGACGCAGCGCTTTTATGGCATGGACATCGGTGAGTGTTGTAGAGGCTATGGAAAAGAAAGCTTCCATGGCATGGCTGAGGGCATCAGTAGCAGTGGTACCGACAAATTCATCAGGCAGTGTTGCCAGGGTGTCCGGGTCTGTCAGGCTTATATCCGGTGCAACACAGCGGCTCATGATGCATATTTTTCTAAGATGCGCGGTGTCGCTGATTATTGCAAACTGCGAAACATCGGAACCGGTGCCACAGGTCGTAGGGCAGAGAACCAACGGCGGAAGTGGTCGAATGATCCGGTCAGGCCCTTCAAAGTCGCTGATTTTTCCTCCATTGGAGACAAGAATGGCGATTGCCTTGGCCGCATCCATGGAGCTGCCGCCCCCAAGGCCGACAATCACATCGGCGCCGTGACGCAAATACTCCCTTACACCGGCATCAACTTCGTGATCCTTTGGATTTGGAGTGATTCCATCAAAATAAATGAATTCAAGTCCAGCCTCAAGAAGGCTGCGCATGGCCTGATCAACCCATCCGGCATGAAACAGCCCTTTGTCGCTGACAAGAAATATTTTCTTACCGCCAAGTCTTCGGGCGCACGCCCCCACCTGACTCAACATGCCTCTGCCGAAAATTATTTCCGGCACCTCAAATTTATAATTATGCAGTGTGTTGTCCTGATGTTTTTCCATTTCCTGCCTTTCATGGCAAATCAACAGCTCGCAATACTTGCTGACGTTGTAGCGTCAGTTTGACAATATATAGAACATTTACAAGCAATGCTCGTGCCCAATACAAAACCAGGTTTTACATTTTAGCCTTTTTTGCTGTTTCGCTTCTTATAATTACAATTCATCCGGTTTTAAACCCACCATTTTATCCCGACGGAGAAAACTGGGGCTATTCTCTACGGTGTAGAACTACTCCTCATCATTATATCACGTAACAATTACAGCATGTTAGAAATTATGACCCGTTTGTCCACAGATGGCAACGATATGACCACCACGAGTTGTCCAGCTGTAACATGCCGATATGTAACATAAAAAACCATTGTTTTATTTTTGGCACTCCGGTTGCACAAGGCATCGTTGTACTCAAGTGTTAAACAGCACAGCAGCTGATAAAGAATACCACTCAAGAGAAACCCTTACTTATTTTTAGCCAAAATAATGTTTTACAAAGACAGGGACAAGTGGAGCAAGAGATTTACCCATCCAGTACTCTAATCAGAAAGGAGAGGCAATAAAATGTTCGGCTGAATGCCTGAACAACAAAATTGATCAGTTGGATTTGTGCTGCTTCACCGTTCAAAGGAATTCTTGTTTGAGGATTTAAACTAATCAAAAGAGGGAGAATACTTATGAAAAAAAACATTGTACTTGCAGTTGGACTTTTTGTGGCAGCATCGATGACAATCGGCAATACTTGCAGCGCTGCGGTTGTAGTAGCAGGCGGTGAAAACGGCTGGCAATTTAGTACTGACGGGATTGTGGATGTTTTCTCGACTTACAATTCGACCAGTCCGTTGCCAAGTGGCAAGCGCTCGCTTAGCCTGCTTAGTGTAGGCGGCAATGAATCTTCGGCTGACCAGCGATTCGGAGTAGGCATCGGCTTGCTCCCCTCAGTAGTCGCCTTCAATGTCAAAGCCCCCACCACCAATGGCGTTGACTCTGCCGTTCGTGTCGGCATCTACCCGGCAATTCAGAACGGCGCAGATGGAAACCGCTTTAACACCTCCCCCAATATCGACTTCCGTGAATTCTTTTATACCGCAAAGGGTTCCTATGGCGAACTATTGGCCGGTCGCGCCCTCAACCTGTATCAGGGCAAAAACATCCTCAATGACATGACGCTTCTGACAGCCGGCGTCGTCCCGGGACCTGCATTCCGTGGCAACACAACTCTGGGGCATATCGGGTACGGCTACCTCTATACCAACTTTGGGCCACAGATTCGTTATACCACACCGGATCTGGCAGGAACCAAGATTGCCATACTCGTCGGCGAACCCTACAAAATCAGTGCGGACACGGGCAAAACCAATTCTCCCCGTGTAGAAGCAGAAATCTCCTACGCCAAGACCTTAGGCGGCGCCTCCGTACAGGCATGGCTTTCCGGACTTTACCAGACCGCGCCCCGCAGAGATACTGATGAAGTGGTCTCTGCTACTGTCACACGCGTCGTCGCCCGAAAAGGCGAGAACAACCAATCAATCGGCGGCGCAGGTGGCGTCAGTGCAGGACTAGGTGGAGTAAATCTTATGGTTTCGGGCTACGGCGGCCAGGCTCTCGGCATGGTCAGCGCCCAGGACGGCGACTTCCTTGGCTCCACTTCAACGGATGGCGCAGGCAAGGAAAGAATCCATTGGGGCTTCCTTACCCAGGCGACCTACAAATTGACCCCTTCGGTCATGCTTGGGGTCAACTATGGCCAGTCGCGGCAGGAACAGAGTGACTTCGACAAAACCGACACCAGCATCTCCCAGATAAAGAACCAGGAAGCAACAGTGGCTACAGTAACCTATAACCTCAACAAGTTCACCCAGTTCATCGCTGAATACTCGTATGCCCAGAACACCTGGCAAGACAACGCCAAGCAGCATTCAAACCAGGTTGCTCTCGGGACCATGTTTTACTGGTAACCAGCTAAACAAATCCTGACAGAGGAGATGCTAATGCCAAAATATATAATAGAACGCGAAATCCCAGGAGCAGGCAATTTATCTGCTGCAGATCTAAAGGCTATCTCTCAGAAGTCATGCAACGTCCTTCAGGGGCTTGGCCCTCAGATTCAATGGGTACAGAGTTATGTAACCGCTGACAAGATTTACTGTATTTACATTGCTCCAAGCAAGGAGCTGATACGTGAGCATGCCGCACAGGGGGGATTCCCTGCCAACAGTGTGGCTGAAGTACAAACGATGATTGATCCGACCACAGCAGAATAACTCCCCCTTTGCTCCCTTCACGGTTTTTACCGGAAGCTGGACAGTAATCAAATTCTGGAGGAAGAAAATGACGTTAGCAATATTGATAGCAATCAGCGTGATGTGGATTCCGGTAGCACTCTTGTTCCTGGGTAAAGGGGAAGCCAAAGGCACCGGTGCCGTAACCGGTTTTGTCGGTGCGACGGTTATCCTGGGGGCCTTCCTGCAAACAGCAGTTTTCAAGGATCCATTTACCGGTGGGCTGCTTTTTGCTCACGGGCTTCTGTACTGCTCCGTATCCTATGCGTTACTTGCCGGACTGGAAGACCTGCGTTCGGTGGGCAATGTCAGTCTAACAGTAGCAATCATCTCGGCGGTCTACATGGTGCTCTTTTTTACTGGCGGCACACCCGGACCGGATGGAAAACCGCTGTCGCCGCAAAGTAATTATCTGGCTTTTGCTTGCTTAGGGTATACAGTACTGACACTAGAGGTGTGGCTGAATGCTTATGGCAAGCTGTCTGCCAGCACCCTGGCATATTCGCTGATCGCATGGGCGTTCCCCGGACTTCTGATTCCATCATTTATGCTGATGTCGGCCGGCAAGCTGCCGTTCTAAAATTCATATAAACAACACACCAGACTAAAAAAGATCGTGCTCGAATGCGTGCTTCATAACAAACGGCCAGGAGCCTTGACGGCATGGCAACCGTAGCGGTAAAGCTACAAAAGGACACGATACGAGACTGGAACGGGGGCATTTTACGATGCCCCCTTTTTTTGTATTTTTCAGGAATATGATATATTGGCTCAAGTATTGCGTCTCTATGTCTACAGTTTTACGCCAGACGATTCCATGCTGTATTCGGAGGAGATATGAAGATGTTTCGTTGTAGAAATGCCAACCGGCTCGGTTCTGTTTCTATCGCTCTGCTGGTTCTCCTTATGATTCCCTCGATCTCCCATACCTCCGGGATCCGATATCTCTGGCAGAGCAGTGACCAGTTCGTGTCACTGGAGCATCAGGACTCTGCTTCCACTGGCCCTGTGCAACCCAATGACCATCCAATCGAGCTGCCCCTGGATAGAATTGCCGCAATGCTGGCATCCATTGACATTCACGCGACTGACAACGGCAAACCGGAACCCCTTTTTACCAGGTCAGGAGTCGAGGTTCTTGCCCCACAGCTCCAGCAAGGCCTCCGGCAGGCCTCTTCGAAAGAAGACGTGACATTTGCCGTCATCGGCCTGCACGACGCATTGTACGGACTTGGCAGGAGCCCCAAAGTGACCACAGGGCGGGTTTTTTACAAGGAGGGCCGTCTCAATATCATTGTCGGCCTTGCTCAGCAGGAAGTAAGAGAACGCGATGACCGCCGTCTTGTTCCATTTACACCCGGGGTCAGACAAAAGGCGTCGGAGGGAGAGTGGCAGCTTCTGCCTCACCCCGGCCAGAAGGGCTACAACCTGGTCAGGAAGGATTGGGTGACTCTCAGCGATGAATGGCTGGCGCCTGTTGCTGAGCTGAACGCGCCTGCACAGCCGGGAAAGGCTACCAACGACAGCCGCACGCCGGCTGAACGGCTGACGACCCTCAAGGATCTTCGCGACAAGGGCCTCATCAGTGAAGAAGAGTACCAGAGGAAACGCGCCCAGATCCTGGACGGCCTGTAGCCGGGTCTTGTATGGGTGTGGTGATATTCGGCTGAAAAGCCTGGCGGAGAGTATGGACATAAAGAGTGAAGACAGAGCGGACCGGAAGAAGCGCTCGGGCTGGAACAAGATAATAGACATGATTCTGCGCAGTTGTCACGTCTGCACGGCAAGCGTCCTGTTTGGCGGGCTTTTCTGGGCGGTTCCCTATACTCGGCTGGCAACCTGGCATCATCTGGTCATCGGCACCGGCAGCGCCCTCATCGTTTTCAATATCTACAGATGCCGTCACTGGCCATACCAGGGAAGAGGCCTGGCAGCAGCGCTGCATGTCAGTCTGCTCTGGCTTGCTCATGCCCGGCCGGCAACGATGACGCCGGTGCTTATAACTGTGCTGACCGTAGGTGTTGTCGGCAGCCACATGCCTGCGTTCCTGCGGCATTGGTCACTTGTCCATCGCCGCGTCCTTGATTGAGAAGCAGTTTCGATCTGAAAAAAGCGGGACTAAGATCAACGAGGTTATATCTGGTTACGCTTTCCCACCTCATGGCCAAGAATTATCAATTGTATTGGCGCAGTTGCTACATCAAATATAAATGCCGGGATTAAAAGAATTTGTGACGGATAGTGACTGGCCTGCTTTTGGGCCGGGCTTGGTCTCATGCCGAGGGTTGCTTATTGTACTCCTCTTGAAGAGGGTAAACTTCAAATCTGACATTTTCAAACTTATCGATGTCTTCCATTATTTTTGAATAAATGGCATCAAACTCCCAGAAATTATTATCAGTACTCTTTGCCAGCTTTTGAATTTCTTGTTCAATATTGGTTATAGTATTACTTTTGAAGTAGTCAGAAACCCTAATGGGTATTGGCCAGAGCAAGCCTTGATTCATAACTATTTTGGGTAGTTTGAGACGAGGAAATTCAATTTTTGCAATAACGCCTTGTTGGTTTAGGAACTTTTGAAGAGTGTCTTCGTCTTGAAAATGGAAATGAGTTGGGGTTGAGGATGAAAAGTCTGCATTTAATCTATATCGTTCAGTTTTGCCCTCATGGGCGTTAACTAGGTGAACCTGATTTGCTTCTCCTGTAAATTGTAAGACAAGAGCTGATATCTGGTATTCAACTCTGATATAATCGACACTATTTTTTTGACCATTTTCCAGATAATTAATCTCATCATTAATCTTGAGTCTGTAAGAATATTTGCCTAAACATGGAGGAGGAAACCCACGGATCCATGACTCCCACATAAAATCTGGAAGTAACCCAATGAACACACCATTTTTGTCGAAAAATTTGAAGTGTTCAAGTGTGGTGAAATCAATTGTGTCTTCAGTTTTAAACTCAATTTCAGCAACTGAGCACAGCAAAAATATATGCGATTGAATGGCATGTAATATCTTGATTTTCCCATCGGCTTCTTCACCATGCCTAAGAACCAAAGCTTTCATGCCGACTTCATGTGCCCTCTCAATCGCTTGAGTTGTATAACCACGAGTTGTTACAAAGATGCTGGTTTGAGTCGCCAACCCAACGTCATATAATTTCCCGATGAAAGCATCTATGTGGTGTGAATCAACTTTTCTTTTATAGTCTTTGCACTCTATGGCAAAATTTACTTTCTGACCTATCAACTCACCTGTAATAAGGACATCAATTTCACGAAGGCCGCCATTACCACCTTTCCGCCGCAATGACCTTAGCCGCACGTTCCTCTGAACGGTTACATTCGGCTCATCAAAGGCTGCAGCAACCACCTTTTCAACTAGTTTCCATTTCTTATCTTCCATCAGATGTTGTTTGTCCTCTTTTGTTCAGTGGCTGGCCGGTGAGCGGGTTCACCGCTTCACGGACTGGTTGTGCTCTTTCGATTACGACTTCAGCAGCCTTGACATTTCCTTTTCTAGATCTGCGCGATTCCTTCCATAATGCGCTTCTCTATGGTGTCTTGGGCACAGAGCAATGACGTTTTCAGGGGTGTCCTTCCCGTCGTCAGCAAGGGCAATAATATGATGTGCCTCAATATAGTGGCTCTTGCCGTCAGACATCAAAAAGCCTTGTTCTCCGCAATACTCACAAACGCCTTTAGCTCTCGCTATCACATATGTCCTTACTTTGTGGTCTCTAGCGTATGATGCTGACGTTCTATAGGTTTTTTCAGGTTCAGACACTCCCGGCGGGAGTTCATTCAAATCGTCAATAGCGTCCTTGCTTTCCCCTTTTGAGACTGCTTCAAGAGCACCTTTGTGTGGCAGCAGCTCTGCCAAAGTTACCTGAGACCATTCACTAATCGCCTTGTCAATAAATCTAAAATAATCCTTGATGATTTTCTGGGCTACTTCATCAGTTTTGTCTAAAATTTGAACCTTGCAGACGGTAGAACCTCTAGATGCCTTCAACCAATCTGGTGGATCTTTTGCCAAGATGAAAGCTCTTAAACTTGCAGCGAAGCGCTCTCTTAGTTGTGTATGTTCTTTTTTACCGGTTGCAAATTCAAAATTGAGATTCTTCCTTTTTTTCGACATCCAGAATTGCGCTTCAACATAGACGCCCGTTCCATTGTGGATGGCATCACTTACAGCTTGATTCTTTAAGTCAAAACAAGACCTATTGACCGTCCTGCCGCTTCTCCATCCTCTGGTTGTTTCTTCTTGAAGGACTTTATAGATGTAATCAAAAGTGATCATTTCTTGCCTTTCCCCTTGATTGACACAACTACCTATTCACCAGTTCACGCGCGCACATGAACCGCTGATCTACCCAAATGGAATATTTAATCTGTGATCATGGGAAATTTGCCGGTTACTTCTCTCTGTTTTTATCCGTCCACATGGTTGTAACACACACCACAATATTAAAGAAACCAAAAGTTATCCGCACCTGACTTTTGCTACATGGCCGTTTTTATTGGTTTATTTATGAGGTTGATTCCTGATTACTGACAACATACCTCATTCCTCGCCGCTTAATATCACCCCTGATCTGCACCGGGAATAATTCCCACTGGCGGGCCTCTGCAACCATGAAGCATGCGTAAGTTTTTTGTACGCAAAATATGGCATTGCGAGTATACTTATTTTAAATCAAACGTTTGAACAACAGTTGACACCTTAGGTACAGGAGATCATGCGTGGCTGACAACGATTGCCGCGAAAATATTATTACTGCAGCTATTCCATTGTTTGCCGCCAAGGGTTTAAACGGTGTGAGTGTCCGTGAGTTGGCCGGTGCGGCAGATGTTAATCTTTCCATGATCTCGTACTACTTCGGAGGCAAGGAGGGATTGTATTCCGCAGTATTGACAGAGCAGTTTGCCGTCTTGGGAAAGCTTGAAGAGATCGAGCAGATGGAAATTGATACGCTGCAAAAGTTCGAACTTTATGTTCGCGCCACGGTTTCACGCTACCGCAAAAACCCCTACCTGCTCCGTTTCTATACCAGTGAACTGACTAATCCTACAGCCTGCTTCGAAACTATTGTAAAGCCTGCGATCAAGAAAGTTGTACAAATGCTTCTGGATACTTTTACCAACGGTCTTTCCCATGAAAAGTTTCGCGATAACCTCGATCCGGCCGACACAGTGATAGCCCTGGCCGGAATGATCAACTTCTATTTTCTCCTCGAACCGGCCACTGCCGAATTGGTTGACCACTCACCCGATCGTGATGAGAAACTGATCCGCCATATCATGGATATTTTCACACGGGGAGTTCTTAAATAAGCGCCTTTTTTTTTGCGTTGCTTGTTAAACGAACGTTTGTTTTATAGCGATTGCAAATGTTGCCATGCAGACATGAAACGGGCGAAGAATATCACCAAATCAACCACAACTGGCACATCAAAGGAGATTACTATGGAAACGAATAGTACGTTTGAATGTGGAACCTGCTTTTACCAGAGCCAATCCAAGGACTTCACCCCTATTACGGTCAGCGCTGATCTTACCGCTCTTGAATGCCCTAATTGCTTTAATAACGACAAAGACAATTTCAATGAAGTGAACACTGAAAATAGATTAGTCGCATAGCATAATCCGCAATCGTCCGTTCTTTCATGAAACTAACAAGCCGCCCCAATCCGGGACGGCTTTTTTTTTGCATGTTTATAGGATGTGATTGCAGGTGGACAGATTGTGCGGCATGATCTGTGCTGACCGGTCTCAAGCTGTAGTTACCCTACTTGACCATATGAAAGGCGCTAGACTTTCCTCGAATTTCTAGAATACTAATAACAAACAGTCATCAAAACAATGAGGAGGTTTGTTATGAAAATAAGCGCCGGAACTGTTATAACCAAAGCAAGTGCGCAGGAAATGGGATTAAAAGGAGAACACATGATCACAAAGAAAGTTCTGACCCGCATCACGACACTCGCTGCCCTCGCAATCCTCGTCTGGGGAACATCCGCCTCGGCTGCCTCGAAAACGGTCATCCTGGCCACCACCACCAGCACCCAGGATTCCGGGCTTCTTGACGTATTGGTGCCGTTGTTCGAGAAAGAGAGCGGTTTTCAGGTCAAGACCATTTCAGTCGGCTCTGGCCAGGCCATAAAGATGGGGGAAAAGGGAGAAGCCGACGTGTTACTGGTGCATTCACCCGATGCCGAGAAGAAATTCATGGCTGACAGCTTCGGTGTCAGCCGCCGACTGGTGATGCACAACGATTTCATCATTGTCGGCCCGGCAGCTGACCCTGCCAGGATCAAGGGCGCCTCAGCCGCTGACGCTCTGAAGCGTATCGCCCAATCGGGCGCCATTTTCGTCTCCCGTGGTGACAACTCCGGCACCCACGCCAAAGAGAAGGGGCTCTGGAAAGTGGCGACTGTTAATCCGGAGGGGCAGAAATGGTACCAGCAGACCGGTCTCGGCATGGGGCAGACCCTGAATGTTGCTGCCGAGAAGAAAGGCTACACCCTTACTGACCGCGCTACCTACCTGTCTCTTAAAAAGGGGCTCGGTCTCGTTATACTGCTTGAAGGAGACAGTAAACTGCTCAACATCTATCATGTCATCGAGCTGAATCAGGTCAAGTGGCCTAAGGTCAACGCCCAGGGTGGCAAGTCTTTTGCCGATTTCATGGTAGCAAAGAAGACCCAGGAGATTATCGGTCGCTTCGGTGTGGATAAATTCGGTGCCCCGCTCTTCTTCCCTGATGCCGGCAGGAAACCGGCAGAACTGGGACTCTAACGTTAATACATTCGATCTCCGAGGTTTGACTCGAAACGGTCCTAAATGGATACTCGGAGGTCAGGCCTATTCTGCACGTACGTAGTCAAGTCGGTTAACTAGAAAAGCAAGTCAACCGACTTGACTACGCCCCCCTAGCCTCTTCCCCGTTAGTTTCCCAGACTGTTAAAACGCAGAACTGAATCCAACGTCTTGATATTCTGGCTGCAGCCGCTTGATTATTTCATTTTCCATGCAATTATTATTACATTGTCAGGTGGCTTACATGGAAATACTATGATGGAATTCAGGCAAAATGTGGATCAGACCGGTATTCTCAACCCACAACTCACTCAGCTTTCAAGTGAACTGGAAGAAGAGAATATTAAACTGAAACTGGCGAACTTCGAGCTGGAAATCTTTAATTCCTCGGTCTCCCATGACCTGCGGACGCCATTGTCCACTATTTGTATTTACGTTCAGGCGGTCTTGAGACATTGCGGAAATAATCTGGATGAACAATGTAAGACATATTTAATGTCCATTTTAAACCAGACGGAGTATATGGATCAACTCCTCAACAACATGATGGTTTTTTCACATGCTTCATTCAAGGAAATACAAAAGGAAAGGGTCGATCTAAGCAGTATTGCAAATAAAATATCCTCAAATCTCAAACTTATTGATCCGGATCGATCTGTGGACTTCAACCTCATGGATGGGATTGAAGTCAGTGGAGATAAATGTCTGCTTCAGGATGTACTGGAAAATCTCATCGGCAATGCATGGAAATATACCGGGAAGAAGGAATCTGCCACGATAGAATTTGGCGTAAAGGACCATGACGGAATACAGGCATATTTTGTCCGCGACGACGGAATTGGATTTTGTATGAATCAAACTGCCAAACTGTTCGGCATATTCCAACGATTGCATTGTAATGATGAATTCAAAGGATTCGGTATTGGCCTCGCCACGGTAAAGCGAATCATCCAGCGACATGGAGGAAAGGTCTGGGCAGAAGGAGAGATCGGAAAAGGGGCAACAATCTATTTCACTCTTTGAACGACCTTTTGATGTAGAGGGCCACAAAGTCCTAATTGCACATTATTCGGAATGATCCAGATCGGATGTATCGTGCTCATGCTATTTATCCCCTGCCTTTACCACCTCTAACCGGATCTCTTGGTATATACTATTTACATAGGTACCAGACTTCTTATTCAGCCTGGAAACAGGAGATTTGCGTTATGGGAGAGAATGAATTTACTTTACGGAAATTCGTTGCCCCGGAATTCGTTTTCGGTGTGGGGGCGCGGCATATGGCCGGACGTTATGCCAAAAACCTGGGAGGCCGTAAAATACTGGTCGTCTCTGATCCGGGCGTGGTTGCAGCCGGATGGACCAAGGATGTAACCGACAGCCTGGAAGCTGAAGGGGTGCCCTTTGCCCTGTTCACAGGGGTTTCATCCAACCCCAAGGTTGATGAGGTAATGGCCGGTGTTGCGGTCTACCGGGAAGAAGAGTGCAATGCTCTTATTGCCGTAGGTGGTGGCAGCCCCATCGATTGCGCCAAAGGGATCGGTATTGTCTCGTCCAACGACAGGCACATCCTGCTGTTCGAAGGGGTTGACATGGTAAAGATTCCGATGCCACCGCTGATCTGCGTCCCGACCACCGGGGGGACCTCGGCGGACGTCTCGCAGTTCGCCATTATTACCAATCCGCTGGAAAAGGTTAAGTTTGCCATCATCAGCAAGTCCGTTGTCCCCGACCTGGCGTTGATCGACCCGGAAACCCTGACTACCATGGACTCCTACCTCACGGCCTGCACCGGCCTGGACGCATTGACCCACGCCATTGAAGCCTATGTCTCGACGGCCCGTTCGTCCATGACCGATCTGCACGCCATTGAGGCGATCCGGCTGATTTCCTCCAATCTCCTCCCCTCCATTGAAGACCCCCATAATCTTGAATTGCGCACCAGGATAATGCAGGGGAGCCTGCAGGCGGGGCTGGCTTTTTCCAACGCCATCCTGGGTGCCACACATGCCATGGCCCATAGCCTGGGCGGGGCGCACGATATCGCTCACGGTGAGTGCAACGCCATCCTGCTCGACCACGTCATCGAATTCAATATGCCGGCAGCGCCGGAACGTTTTGAGCACATTGCCGAGGCCATGGGTCTGGATTTGCGGGGTATGGACTCCGGTCAGAAGAAATCGGCCCTGCTCAACCACATCAGAGAACTGAAAAAAGCGACCGGCATTGTCCGGGCGTTGAACGAACTGGGTGTGGAGCGTAGCGATATGAGCTTCCTCACAAGACATGCCCTGAAAGATCCCTGTATGGCAACCAATCCGAGAAAGGCGTCCCAGCGTGACATCGAGGTAGTATATGAAGAATCACTCTGATTCTCCCGACGCGTTGGAAGTCTTGCAGAAAAAACTGGCCGGCTTCGGCGAATTCTCCGTACGCAAAACCTATTATCCGGAACTTCAGCAGAAGCTCGATCAACTGGAGCGCTTCAAAGCCCTGGTGGATCAGAGCAACGATTGCATTTTCCTGATCCATTTTCCTGACCGCGCGCTGGTCGACGTCAACGAGTCGGCCTGCCGGCAGCTCAGCTGTTCGCGGCGTGAGATGCTTGCCCTTCCCCTTGATAAATTCATCAATGAGGAGGCGTTGGCCAGGATTTGCGAGCTCGTCACGGTCGGGTTGGAACAGGGCTCGGATCGGGACACCATCATTACCCAACTGAACAGGTGTTTCGGGGGTTGGATTCCGGTCGAGATCACCATCCACCTGGTCACCTTCAACAAGGAGTTGTACGGAGTGGCGGTGGCCCGTGACATAACGGAACGGATGCGGGCCGAGAAGGTGCTGCTGGAAAATTCCCGGATGCTGCGCGACATGGAGCTGGCACGCCAGATTCAGCTTTCACTGCTGCCCGCTGCCCCGCCGGAGCTGTCGGGCGTCATGCTGGCGGGCTGTTGTGTTCCGGCCGCCCATGTGGGAGGCGATTATTACGACTACTACCTGCGTGAAGACGGTCAGGTTGATCTGGTCATCGCTGATGTCTCCGGCCACAGTATCGGCGCGGCCCTGATGATGGTCGAGTTCCGCTCGGTCCTGCGCTCCAGTGTTCACTCCTACTCCAGTACCGGCGACATGCTGGTATTTCTCAACGACCTGCTTTATGAAGATCTCAACCAGTCCGGCCTTTTCATTACTCTGTTCTTCATCAAATATGACCACCTGTCCCGGACCCTGACCTATTCAAACGCAGGTCACACACTGCCTCTGCTCGTCCACATGCACGGAGGGCATTGTCGCGAGCTTGACGCGGAAGGACTCATCCTTGGTGTCAGTAAGGGCGTCCAGTTCGAGGAGAAACAGATCAAGCTGCATGCGGGGGATCTGCTCGTTCTCCATACCGACGGCATCATAGAATCGGAGGACAGCGTCGGTGAACTGTTCGGCATCGACAGGCTGTGCGCCATCGTTCAGGCACGGCGTTCCGAACCACCCCAGGCAATCATCGACGCCGTGCTCCAGGAGGTCTCGTTATTCCGGGGGACAACTCCCCAGGAGGATGACGTAACCATGATAGTTATGAAGGTTGTCTGATGTGCTGTTGAATCGCATAATTCCCACCCCGATTGTCGGCACCATTTCTTCTTGTTGATAATCTCCACATGTCGCGCTCCTTCCGTGGACATTCTCCTCATTAATGTCATTGCTGCTGGCGACTACCAGCCCACTCTAAGCTATGATTCTAATTAAATCGGTTAGTTGCTAACATGGCTCGGCTTTTGCTCTTCATGATAAGATAACTTCGCTCTGCAAAGAAGACACGGGAATAAAACATGAAAAACTCCAAGATGACCCTTTCCACCGAGACGATGAACCTGGATTTCGTCAAGAAAGTGGAGAAGCTGTCGGGCAGCTCGGTGCGGCGCTGTTTCCAGTGCGGGAAGTGCTCTGCCGGCTGTCCGATGCGCTCGTTC
>JBGQLM010000097.1:0-15981 GCA_041500085.1 Geobacteraceae bacterium | reverse complement strand
CTCGCCGATCCGTCCGGAAAAGTGATTGCGGAGCCACCTTCTACCTGCATGGACTGCTTGAAACCGCCGTAAGCACTCTGCAGATGAGCGAGGATAATGAAGAGAAAGCCCAGGTGCATCAGCTGGGGAGCTATTCTTACCAGGAAGCTCCCTTTCTGCCACTTTGCCCGGAGAGATTCGATACTGCAGAGGAGAGTGTTAAGGGCCAGCATTGCCAGCAAGGCTATCGCGATCCAGAGCCACCAGGATTCCCGCGGAGAAACCTCCCGCAGCCAGTCAAGAAGGGCGACTTCGTTAATACTCGACCCTTCCCCCTGCAAAAACGAACCTGCTGCAAGAAAGAGCATCACCCCCCCCAGCAGCCAGAGACCGAAGGTGAGAGAGGCAAGATGGTTGTAAAGGTTTTGCACTAAATCTTTCATCCATTTCCTTCTAAAAGCTATGCGAACTTTTCATCAGCAGACTGACTCCCAGATACGTAAACATCGTCACCCCGAATCCCACGATTCCTCCCCAGGCAATTGCTTTCTCCCACTTTGCACCTTTAAGCTTCAGATGCAGATATGTACCGTAATAGAGCCAGAGAATGGAGGTCCAGAACTCCTTTGGCGTCCAGAGCCAGTAAGTTCCCCATGCGTAGTAGCCCCAGATCCCGCCGGAGGTCATCGATGCCGAGAAGAATGAGAACCCGACAAGAGAAGCCGTGTACTGCATTTCCAGATACTGCTTTTTCTGCTGAAGGAGGAACAGTATACCCAGGATCGCTCCTATCCCGAACAGCGCATATGCAAAGAAGGCAAGAGCAACGTGCAGCTCGAACCAGAGGGTATTCAGAACCGGGGGCATCGGCATATTGAATGCCGGGAAAGGGAGTGCCATGAGCCCTGTAAGGGCGGCAAGCAGGGAGACGCCGATCCTGAACCGGTCCGAGTCGCGCAGGACGGGATTGAGCAGGAACGGAATTGTCATCAAGGCACAGCTTGTCGAGAAAAAAGCAAGAGTATCGTGAGGACCGATCAGGGGGAGACGCCCGAGCTCAATCCCTCTAAACGCCATGTATGCGAGCTCTCCGGCTGCTCCAGCGAAAAAAAGGGAGCGCCGGAATCCGCCGAAAAGATAAAGTCCGATTGACAAGCAGAGGAGCCATTTCATAGGGGTGCAGAGTATAACGGAGGCCGGATTCGAACAAGTGAAAAGTTAATAGAAGCTGTTTTGAGTTGAAATCGGAACAATAGGCGTTTATGATCTCCTTCCCCTTCAACCTAACTTTCCCTGCGATTTTTGCCCAAGAAGAGGTACGGGATATGTACAAACTCCGCCTCCTGCTGAAGAAGATCCACACTCCGATCACAATCATGCTGATTCCGCACTCCAGATTCAGCGCCCGAAGTGTCCGGATCCCCGTGGTTGCTGCCGCACTCTTCTGTGTCATGGCCTTGTTAGGCTCGATCTTCACGGTATCCCTCTCGATCCAGGCATTCGACTACTACCGGATGAAAAGTGAATATGCGAGGATGTCGAAGCACTTCAACGAGTTGGAGTCAACCATGGCTTCTCTCAAGCAGTCCGAGTCTCAGTTCAGGAAGCTGTTTTCGCTGGGCTCACGCAAAGAGGTTCTGAAAAACCTCGAAAGCACCGCTGAAGAAGGTTCCATAGATGTCGAAGCGCTCAAGAGGGATATCAACAGCTCCATAGCAGCTGTTGATGAAATAAAGAGTTATCTCGCGAAGGAGCAGGATGTTTTTCGCTCCAGTCCGAGCGGCTGGCCTGCTACAGGCAAGATCAGCTCCGGTTTCGGTATGCGTGAACACCCTCGCTACGGAGGGCGTAAACTTCATACCGGGATAGATATTACCATGCCTAACGGCACTCCACTTCATGCTACTGCTGACGGAGTGGTCAGCTTCTCGGACAGGAGCGGGGGAAGCGGCAATATCGTTGTCATAGAGCACGGGCACGGACTCTCCACCGTATATGCACACAACACCAGAAACAGGGTGATGGCAGGTCAGACGGTCAAGCGTGGCGATATAATCGCATATTCAGGCTCTACCGGCATTACGACAGGTCCGCACCTCCATTATGAAGTCTGGCGTAACGGACAGAGTGTTGATCCTGCGCCTTATCTGGAAAGCAAGAACTGAAAAAGGGTTTTTTCGCCCTTGCGATTGACAGGAGGCAGGCTGATGTTCAGTAGCAGGAAGCATCCGAAACTTGAGGTTATCGTAGGAATCGACACTGTCATCAAAGGTGAAATCGTTTCAAAGGGTGCAGTCAGGATAGACGGCCGGTTTGAGGGTTCGCTTGCCGCCGAGTCCGTTATTGTCGGTCAGGGGGCAAATATCCTCGGAGATATTACTTCAAAGTCACTGATTGCCGCCGGGAGAGTAACAGGCAATGTGCACTCCACGGAAAGCGTCGAGATTCAACCGAAAGGAGAGGTCTACGGCGACATCTACACATCGAGGCTTACCGTGGCTGAGGGCGGAATATTCGAAGGCCGCTCGTATATGCAGAAAAGCAGGGAGCTTGAGTACAAACCCGTGGAAATTTAACAGCAGACAAAAAAACAAACTGTGTTGATTGCATTCGTTGCCGGAACCGGGAGAATCTTATGAGTGAACCAGCGGAAAGCCTTATTGGAAAAGCAGTTGAGATGAGCGGTCTGGTATCGTACCATAGCGGGTCGGTTATCAGCCGAACCCTCGTGGACCGAAAAGTCGGCACAATCACCCTCTTCTCGTTTGATGCAGGACAGGGGCTTAGTGAACATACGGTACCCTTTGATGCCTTTGTGCAGATTGTTGACGGCAGCGCAGAGGTTACGATCGATGGAAAGAAGCACCTGGTATCTGCCGGAGAGTTCATAATCATGCCTGCGAACATTCCCCACTCCATGAAGGCGGTCCAAAAGTTCAAGATGATGCTGGTCATGATACGGGCATAACAGCCTGTATGCGGCTACATCCCCGGCCATAATCCGGCTGCTTCATTTGCAGTCTGCTCAAGCCCTGATATAATCTGCTGACCAGAGTGGTTGTATTCAGACGGGCTCTTTTCGGCGGATTACTATGGCATCAGCAGCTCTCCCCTCTCCACCCTTCAATCAAACTTCGACTCATTACAGAGATCGCCGGTCGTTCCTTGAGTTGCTGCCATGTCAGCCCCTTGAACTTTCCGGCAATACAACTGACCTTAAATCAATGAAAATCATAAGAGCTGAAGCAGGGTCAGGTGGCTTTTCGATCTGCATATTTATGAATAAAGCCAGGAAAATCAGTTTGATACACAGAGTGGAGAATCTGTGAAAAAGATACTGGTAATTGATGACGATCAGCAGTTCAACAGGATGATCTGCATGATTCTTGAGGATGCCGGCTATGGAGTGAGGACTGCCCCTAACGGTCTGGAAGGTCTCGGAATGTTTATGAAAGAGCGTCCTGATCTGGTTATAACAGACCTTTACATGCCTGAAAAAGAGGGGTTGGAGACGATCATGGAGCTGCGGCAGACAGATAAGGAGATCAGGATACTGGTAGTGTCCGGAGGTTCTCCTCACATGAACATGTCAGAGATGTTCACCATGGCGGGGATATTCGGAGCAGATGCGGCCTTGCCCAAACCGTTTGATATCGGAACTCTTTTGCAGAAGGTCAGAGAGCTGTTGGGTGAGTGATTGCTGCAAACAGGAAAGCTGCAATGAATACTAAACTATCTGGACTTCGGCTTTTAAAGCTGCCGCGAACTATCCGCTGGAAAATACTGTTGCTATTCGGCATTGGCGCTTTCCTGGTCTTTCTGACGACAACTCTCACCAGGCAGTTCGGGCTTCCGTTCAGACTTTATCAGGGGAATTATCAACGGATTGAAGCAGACGCAATAAATTATCTTAACTCCATTGCCGACTTTGAGAAGACGATAATTTCCAAGTGGTTTGACGAGCGTCTGACAGACCTGGCGTTTGACTCTGAGGGACCGTATTTCCAAGCACAACTGCTCAAGCTGAAAGGGCAAGGTAAAAAAGCTGTCACAGCCAGACAGCAGCTGATCGAATGGTTCCATCTTGCAAGCAGAAGTTACAATTATGAAGCTTTTGAAGTTGTTGATTCCCGAAACGGAATCTGTCTGTTCTCAAACCAGGATAAAAATGAAGGCGTTAAAACTCTGTTTTTTGAAAAGTTGTTTTCTGAGGGGAAGGATTGGAAACAGAAAGTCTTTCTTCAAAATATCGACAACAGTTCATCAATCTGTCTTGCACACCAGATTATCGCCGACAAGGCCGGAATAAACGGTTTAATCGTTGTTTATCGAATCAAGGCAGAGCGATTCATGGACGATTTAATTCACGGCACCGAAGTTCTGGGCCAGAGTGGCGAAATTGTTCTGATTGACCAACAGCATAAAATTCTTTCCCCGTTGAAATATAAGCTCCCTGATGGAACAGTTGCCAAACCTCTTGAATATCGGCTAGCTACAAAACCGGTCGATTTTGCCAGCCGGGGGATAGACGGAATTCAAAGGGCGGCTGATTACCGCAGCGTTTCAGTTGTAGCCGCAATCAGAAATTGTCAGGTTACTCCTGATTTCGGCCTGGTGATGATTGTAAAACAGGATGAAGCCGAAATATTTGCTCCGCTTAAACGAAGCATTCTCCATACGACTTTGATATCAATCGCCGGACTGACTTTTATCCTGACTCTGCTCTTCCTTGTCACTCGCAAGCTGTTGAAACCGCTTGAAAATCTTACTTCATCGGTAAAGAGAATCAAGCAGGGCGATCTTGATGCCAGAGCAGAGGTGAGCGGTAGCTACGAAACAGAGACGCTGTCAACGGCATTCAATGAGATGGCCGAAGAGATTCAGCGGTGGCATCGCGGTCTTGAAGTCGCGGTCAGGGGCAGGACAGCCGAGCTGCGCAAATTTTCAGAAGTTGTAGAGCAGAGCCCCTTAAGCATTATAATAACTGACATTCACGGCGACATTGAGTTCGTTAATCAGAAGTTTACCGAAACGACGGGATACGGAGTGGAAGAGGTGCTTGGACAGAATCCGCGCATCCTGAAATCAGACGAAACATCACCTGCTACCTACAAAGATCTTTGGGGGACTATCAGCTCCGGTCATATCTGGGAAGGAGACATGGTTAACAGGAAGAAGAGTGGTGAAATCTTCTGGGAACATGCGAAGATTTCACCTGTCAAAGGCTGGGAAGGCGCCATAACCGGCTATGTCGGGATCAAGGAAGACATCACAGAGAAAAGGCTTATGGAGGTGCAACTGCTGCAGAGTCAAAAAATGGAGGCGATGGGGACTCTTGCAGGAGGTATTGCTCATGATTTCAATAACATTCTTACCGTAATTTCCGGTTACGGGACAATTTTGAAAATGAAGCTTGAAGAGGATACCACTGCTGTTGCAATGATTGACGAAATCCTTATGGCTGAGGCAAGGGCGGAAGAGATGACCAGAAGCCTGCTGATGTTCAGTCGGAAGGAGGAGATCCGGCTGGTTCCTGTTAATCTGGCAGAAATCATTCGTGGGCTGAAAAAAAGTCTCTCAAGGCTTATCAGAGAGGATATCGAGTTCAAAACAGAGTTGCCTGAAGGAAACTTGCCGGTGATGGCTGATAAGGGGCAGCTTGAGCAGCTTATAATCAACCTGGCGGTTAATGCCCGTGATGCCATGCCATCAGGCGGAGTGCTGAGCATTAGCGCTGCTGATAAGAGTCTGATCGAAAATGACATGTTGGCGGATGACCTGCCGGTTCAGGGAAGATATGCAGTTATAATTGTTTCCGATACCGGTATGGGGATGGACAAGGAGACTCAGGAACGAATTTTCGATCCTTTCTTCACAACCAAAGAGATCGGCAAAGGGACGGGGCTCGGACTGTCAATGGTGTACAGCACGGTAAAGAAGCATGGCGGTTCCATCTACTTCCTGAGTGAACCGGGAGCGGGAACAACTTTCAAGATATATCTGCCTCTTCTGGAACAGCATCATGAGAGTAGTGCATCTCTTGATGCAGTACCGTTTCTTTTTGGAAGCGAAACACTCCTTTTAGTAGAGGACGATGTTGCCATAAGGAAAATAATGACCACCATTCTTACGGAGCAGGGATACACGTTACTGACTGCAGAGAACGGGGAAGAGGGTGAAGAGCTTTTCCGCAAGAATAGTGATAAAGTCAGTCTGGTTATATCCGATGTAATCATGCCGAAAAAAAACGGTTGGGAGATGTTTCAGGAAATCTGCCGGATCAGGCCGGATACTCCTGTTATTTTCATGAGCGGCTACACTGCGGATATAATGGATAAAGATGAGATCAGTAAATATCATCTGCTGTTGAAGCCGATAAATCCCGAAACCCTGCTGTCAAAAATTCGCGAAATTCTGGATGGAAAAGCGCTGACCTGATTCAATCCGAACCTTATACAATCAATAAGTCGAAGGCCCGGCTCAAATAATGCGGCCAGATCTTCATCACTGTATTCATTCCTTAAGAGACTCCTTACTGTTTTCCTTCACTTTGATTTTGTGCTATCGTTTCCGGCATTCTTGTTGTAATGGGTATCCGGCGACTCCGGATGAAAAAATGCCGGTTTTGGATTCGGAAAGGAGAAGATGATTATGCGCACTCTATTCTGCTCTCTGTTTGTCGCACTGCTTTTTACAATCCCCAAGGTATATGCTGAAGAGATTGTCCCTCTCTCTGAAAAAGAAGGGAAGTGGTCTTTCTCAATGAGTGAACCAGGAGCCGACCTGAAAAAACTGAGCAAGGAGAGCCTCAGAAAGATTAAAGGTTCATTGCAGGAGGTTTCGCGGATCTACACTGGAACCCCTGCAATGAAGCCGCCAAAAGGTTTTGAAGCTCGCTTCTGGGGATCGATCTCTGCCAGAGACAGGTATGACTCCTGTAAGGGCAAGGGCTGTCCACCATCACGTCCTGCTGCTGTCCTTGCGATGATGATTGGCCGCTACGAAGAGAAGGACGGCAAAATCAGGGCTGCGTTCAACAACCCTTCTACAATGGACATTTCGATAAACAATCTTGGTCTCGTTTTTGCCAATTTGCCGGTGCTTTACCGGGACAGCGAAGGGTATATGCTTCCGGAGCCGAAGCTGGGCGAGGTTCGTTCAGGCATGACTACCTTTCTGAATAACGGTCGAACTGTAGCTGTCGTCGCTTCGAAAAACCGGCCGCTCTGGTTGCCCGTCAGCAGGGAAAGATACCTGAAAGCGGCGATCGAAACCGCCGGAAAGCAGATCGGGATATCTTCAGAACCTGTAAAGAAGGTGAAAAAGAAGAAAACTGATAAGAAAACTGCTGAAACAGAGACCCTTGTCGAAAGACATGTTTTTGTGGAGCAGGGAAGGACCTGGATCGATCCTGCTGACGAAAGGGAGTGGATCGAGAATAGCCGTTCCGCGTTACCCGGCATAAGTGAAGAGCCTGAACAAGTGAAAGAGCGGATGCAACTGTTCCAGAAAGAGCTCGACGAACTTACTCCGGAACAGCGCAAAATGCAGGCCCGGATCGATGCTTCATCTGCTGATAGCCAGCAACCACCACTTCTTCCGGTAGCCAGGACAGACGGAGTGGTTGTAGTCACTCCGAACTTTGCCTATTTCAACGGGAAACTGCCTGCCGACACTCCGCAGCTGATAACCGTTCAGTGGAAATTCAGCGGCAACCAGATCTATGATCCGGAGCAGAGCGGCATTTCAGAGCATCTGAACAATCAGAAGATGCTCGAAATATACCGTGATGCCGATTGGAGCAGCCTGATCAAGAGAATCACTCAAACTGCGCCTTGAACTCCTCGACAATCCCTTTGAGTGAAGCAACTTCTTCTCTCAGGGCTGCAACTTCCGACTCCAGGGCAGCAAATCGTTCATCTTCAGCCATGACCTTGATCCTGGCCGCTTCAGGCGCAGATTGCCTGTCAATCTGCGAATAATGGGGCTCTCCAGATAGAAGATGAGCATAGCGTTGCTCCTTCTGCCCTGTTTGACGAGGGAGAAGGGTTACAAGTGAAGGTTCGAAGTTATGGAGGTCCGCAAGTACCTCTTCAACTGCCGAAATGTCTGCAAAGGGCGTCATCCGGTCGCTTCTTCCACGGAGTTCCCCCAGGGTCTGCGGCCCACGAAGCAGAAGCTCGGCAAGCACCGCCAGTTCTGGCGGAGCGAGTTTTTCCCCGAGAGAGTGGCAGTATTTCGGAACCCTTCCCCCCTCCCCTGACTGCCTGGCAAAACCGTTCATCCGGAGTTTATCGAGGCCGCGTACTATATCAACCTCTTCCAGCGTCATTACCGGATCACGGTTCGATTTCTGGTTGCAAGCATTTGTCAGAGAGTTTAATGTGAGCGGGTAGTATTCAGGAGTGGTCAACTCTTTTTCGATAAGAGCACCAAGTATTCGCGCTTCAATTTCATTAATAGGCATTTTCATGTAAACTCCGCTTTTTTCTGATCTGTCGACAGCAACTGTTGACATTTTCGTTGCTACCGATTAAAGAGTCAACAGTTTAAGGAGGGGCCATGTACCTTTATCTCGAGTTTCTGATTACAATCCCGATTATAATGATCTGCTATCAGATGTATGCTTTCTCTGTAAACAAAAAGGGTGCAGAGAAGCAGAAAAGCTGTCAGACTTTAGGAATTGTCTATATGACATTCGGGATTACCGCTTTGATTGCGCGTCAGCCTGCATTTGTCTTCATGGGGCTTATACTGATAATGTTCGGGTTCAGGCTTATGGCAATAGGACTCGACAGGATTGACAAAAGAATCTTTATTGACTGTTATAATGATGAAAAGTTAATAGAAAAGGAGCAAGAAAATGGCTAAAGCGAAAAAAGGGGATGCGGTTCTATTCCACTACAAGGGGACTCTTGAAGATGGATCGGTCTTCGACTCGACGTATGAAGCTGACTGTCTGGACGACGATTGCAGTAGCGAAGGCTGCAGTACAGATGACTGCGGTTGTGATCACGAAACCGGTCCGATGCAGATCGTGCTCGGAGGGGATGAATTCTTCCCCAAGATAGATGCTGCTCTGGTCGGGATGTCAACAGGCGAGAAGAAAACGATAGTGCTTGATCCCGCAGATGGATTCGGTGAGCATGACGAGACAAAGATCTTTACGGTTCCGGTTGCCGATCTTCCGGAAGATTTTGATGCGGAAGAGGGTGATGAGCTTATCCTGTCCGGTGACGATGACGAAGAGCTCGGTGTTGTCGTACTTGAGAAGAGCGATACGGAAATCACCTTCGATGCAAACCACCCTCTGGCCGGAGAGAAGCTGATCTTCGAGATCGAGCTTATGGAGATACTTTAACTGCTTCTCTCCTTTACCGGCAGGTAGAGCAGGATGGCAGCGGCAAGCCCGATCATCGGAAAGAGAAAGGCGGCATGGAAAGCCCCCGGCGTCATGCCGCCTGAACCTTTTCCGAGGTTTTCAATAATGATCCCCATCAGATGCTGCGTGATTGCAGCCCCCATAAGCACGAAGAAGTTGAGCGAAGTGAGAGCAGTTCCGACAATTTCTACCCTGAAGCTGTTCCGTATGATCGGGTAGATCATTACACCTCCCGAAACAGCCAGTCCGATACAGAAAAACCATAATGCCAGCAGACCTTCCGGCAGCTTTTCACCCCATCCCAGAAAACCGCTCATCAGCAGAAACAGCAGGCTCTGCCCCGCGAGAAGAGTTTTTTTGTAGGAATTGAAAACCTTCCGCGCGATCAGATCTATGATCAGGCTTCCGGCGATAAAGCCGATCGAGGTGAACATGAGCATCCGGCCTGTTCCGGTGCGGGAGAGGTGCAGTATCTCCCGCAGATAGGGGCCGCCCCACAAACCCTGAACAGCAAGATAGTTGCCGTACCAGAAGAATGACAGGATTCCGAGCATAAGGAAGTCGCTTCGGCCGAAGATCTCTTTCCATGCAGCAAGGATCCCGGTTGCTTTCTTATTCCCGTTGTCTTCATGAGATGAAGAAGCAGAAGGTCTGTCTCTCACCGTCACGAAGACAAGAACCGTCACGATTCCCTGAAGCACGGCCATGACCACAAAAGAAGTGCGCCAGCCGAAAACGCTGACTGCAAGAGCAAGCGGAACAGTGCCGATCAGGTTGCCGATGTTGCCGACCGCTACCATAAAGCCGGAAACCCTGCCGAACTCCTGCTTGCTGAACCAGTGACTGAATATCGTGAAGGTAGCCATCAGAACCGAGGCGGTACCGATCCCTATCAGTATCCTGGCGGCCATCGCCGTCTCAAGGGTAGTGGCGGAGGAGAAGAGGAGTCCGCCGATAGTGGTGAAGATTCCGCAAGCGCTGATAACCAGCCTGCCGCCGAGCCGGTCTATGAGAGGGCCAAGCGGAAGCTGTGCAACAGCGTAGACATAAAAAAGAATGCCTGAGAGCTTGCCAAGGTCAGACGGCGTGAGGGAGAGTTCACGGGAGAGGTCGCCAGCGATGACCGCCAGCGACACCCGGTAGAAATAGACGAGGATATAGATCAGGGAGAGGATGAAAAAGATGAGCCAGCGGCGGTTGTTCGTTCCAGAGAGGCTGCCTCGGGTTTCCTGCATGAAGTTACCGGCCTTTATTTATGAGACTTACTCCATGACGGTGAGAACCGTCTCTCACTACAACGCCTTTGCTTTTGCGCCGTAAGTAATTGTTCCGAAGCCGGCACAGATCAACCGGCAACAATGACACGAGCGGTCTAGGCAGCGATGTGCCCCGGCTGTTTCCGTTCGATACGGCTCTCACCGTCATGGCGTCAGAGAATAGATTTAACTGCCGCGATTACAGCTGCATAGTCCGGTTCATTGGTGACCTCGGGGACGATCTGAATATATCTGATGGTGTCGTTTGCGTCTACGATGAAAACAGCTCGTGCCAGCAGCTTAAGCTCTTTTATCAGGACTCCGTAAGCATCCGCGAATGAGCGCTCCTGATAGTCGGAAAGAGTGGTGACCTTGTCGATGCCTGCTGCTCCGCACCATCTCTTCTGGGCAAACGGGAGATCGAGGCTGATGGTCAGGACAACGACGTTTTCCGGAAGGGCAGCGGCTTCCTGGTTGAACCGGCGGGTCTCGGTGTCACAGACCGGAGTGTCAAGCGAAGGAACCGCGCTGATGACCTTGATCTTTCCCTTGTAGCTTGCCAGAGTCACGGGAGCCAGACCGTTGTCGACCACCGTGAAATCCGGCGCTTTGTCCCCGGTTTTAAGCTCCGGCCCCAGAAGCGTGAACGGATTGCCCTTGAAAGTGATAACCCCTTTTTTCTCATTCATCTCTCTCTCCTCCTGAAGATCAAATTTATAGGTTCTGAAAGTCTAACCGAGAGAGTGAAAATAGCAAGCTCAGCGCATGTCCGGCATGCAATGCAAAAATGCAAAAATCAAAGGTACGCAGAAAAATCGGAAAAAGAGGATCAAGCCGGATTTAAGAGCTTTTTTCGTTTTGGATTAATCCGCAGTTATCCAATTTTTCCGCCTTTTCTGCGTTCAATCAAGCTTTTGTTTGGTTCCGGCTTGTCCGGGTCAGGATAATCAGTTTAAAGCAGAGATTTTCTTCCTGGTCTCTTCGCCAAGGAAGTTCCATAGCCCGAGCCGCTCCAGAGTCTCCACCCTGGGGATGCCGTTTGAAGTCCAGCCGCGCTCTTCATAGTAGACGGCAACTAGTCTGCGAAGCTCATTTTTACGGTGGTTCATCAGGATATTTCGCTTTTCGTTTGTAGACATCCCTTCCGGGCCTCTGGCAAGAATCTTTGTGACTTCGGCGTCGTTATACTCGGCCTCTGTTTCGTAAAGGCAGTCCTCTGTCGGACCGACAGCCCTGTCCGGAATCCAGTCGTAAGATGCTGTGCCTGCTCCGTACGTCATGACATTCATGACTCTCTGCAGATTGATATCACGGTCGGTCTGCTCGAAAATCTGCTCCCAGGTGAGATCCGTGCCAAGCACACCGTTGTAGAAATCGGCATAGATATCCTGCGATGCCGGATTGATATAGACATCCTCGTTCACGCGCTTTGCCGATTCGGGGTTGAACACATCGACCCACGGGAGTTTGCAGACACCGAGATTGTCGTTGCCGAGCCGTACCCGCGGATAGGTCATAAGGGCGCGTGCCTTGTCCTGAAACGTCGGGAAGGCGCCGAGGAGGTCAGCCTTGATGAGCCAGGCGGCGGCGTGGTGTGCACCGATATCGCTTGCTGCAGCGTAGGAGCCCTGCATGGAGAGTGAACGGTGCGTGCGGTAGAAGGAGAAGGGAAGCCCCTTGGTCTGCATGGCAAAGAGTGCCAACTCTTCTGCCGGATTTTTGCCGGTTCGCTTTTCAAAGCGCTCTGCCACCCACTTTTCAATCGCCAGCATCCCTCTGCCCGCAACCTGCGCAATTTCAGACTCGCCAAGAGCGAGCCGGTGCAGGAACTTCAGCGCCGAAGCTTCGTCGCCCCAGGTCAGCTCCAGCCCTTCGCCATCGTCTTTTGTGAGATAACCTCTCTGGAAGCACTCCATGAGAAAAGCCATGATGGTAGCGACCGAGATCGTGTCGTAGCCGTAATTATCGCAATGCCAGTTCGCCTCCATGATGAATTCGGCACTCCAGATACCGAGGTTGGAACCGAATCCCGCCGCTGTTTCGTACTCGGGGCCATCGACCCAGACTTTTTGCCCGGCATGTGACCCTGACACCAGCGTCACCCACCCCCCTTTATTGCACTGCAGATTGCAGCCCGGGAAACAGCCATCCATGCCGCGATGTTCGAAAAGATGCTCGGCATAATGCTTGCCGCAGATCTGGTGGGCTCTGGGGTCCGACCCCCCCTGAAAATTATGCACCGGCAGCGACTGGTATTCGTGCTTGTTCATGAAAGTGATCAATCCGACGCTCCCTTTACGGGCCATCTTCAACTGTTGCGGATCGACCTCTTTCACTATGTTGTGCAGACGTCTTCCGGCATCCCGGACCTTTTCCCAGTCGGCAGCGCCGTAAGGATTCTCCCCATGCGGATATTCGGCAAGAACGACGATGGCAAGCAGTCCCTTGCCGCGCATGACCGATCCGATGCCGGTACGTCCTGCCTGCTTCGTTCTCCAGACCCCCTTGCCGCCATCTTTAGCGGGTTTGGTAACGTCGAAGTAGTGGCTGTTTATACAGCCGTAAGCAGTATTGATCGCACCGATGCCGGTGGACATGAAGGCAATGTTCCGCTTGTCGTAGCCTGCTGCGGTAAAGCGTTCCGCAATATGCCCTTCGAGATCGAATGCTTCCTGGTCATGAGGCGCTTCCTGGATGCTGACCTCGTTGGTAAAACCGTTTATCACCAGGATGATCTCGCTGCTGCTTCTGCCCGTAACCTGCAAGGCATCGAAACCGGCGTATTTCAGGAATGCCCCGAAATAGCCGCCGAAGTTGGAAACGCCCGTAACTCCGGTCAGGGGGGAGAGAGAGATGGCCATCGCTTTAGCGGTGCCGGGGAACTGCGGGATGCCGCCCAGGGGGCCGTTGGCCAGAATCAGCGGATTGCCTGGATCGGCAGCATCCGTGTCAGGGGTTGTGGCGCTGTGCAGTAGATAGAGGCCGAGGCTGCGCCCTCCGATAAAGTAATCTCTCACCTTCGGGTCGAGTTCAGGAGTAGTCATGGACTCGCTTCCAAGATCTACCGAGAGTATGCGGTTTGTATAGCCGCGGCTGATGGCTCTTTTTGGATAATTCATCTTGCTTTTTCCTTCTGAATCGGGTTTTTATTATCGGGCAGAAAACTTATAATATGTACTGATAATGGGGTAGATATGTCAAGCTGACACTTGCCGGGGAGTGAAAATCATTGTTTCAAAATCAGATAAAAGAGGATTGTTAATGCAAAAAAAAGCCGTTGTAAAAGAGAATCTGCCACAGGTCGATCTTGGCGGCGAGGCCGGTTGGAAAGAGTTTGATGCGCCCTCACTGGTCGGGGAGTCGCTCCGTTTCGTTTCCGGAGATCCGGAAGGCAACCGCTTCAGGGTCCGCTACTATCGCGATGCGGAAAAGCATCTTCACGCCAGGATCTGGTTCGGTCCTGAGACGGAAGGGCCTCCGGGGAACGCTCATGGCGGCTCGGTTGCTGCTGTCATGGATGAGGCACTCGGTCTTGCCGCCTGGGCTGCAGGTTATCCCATCGTCGTCGGCAACCTTAACGTCAGCTTCCGTAATCTCCTCCCCCTGCAGAAGGTCGTCACTGTCGAGAGCCGTGTCGTCTCGGCTGAAGGTCGCAAGATCATGGTTCACGGCCGGATTTTCTCCGGCGAAACAACCTATGCCGAAGGCGAGTGCCTCTGCATAACCCTTCCGGGGAGGTAGGTCTTACAATGGCATCTGATATGATTGTATTCCTTGAAAAAGCGAAAGAAATTGCCAGAGATGCCGGACATTATCAGCGCTCGATGATCTGGAAGCCTTTTACTATTGAGTACAAAGGGGAGATCGATCTGGTAACCGAGGTCGATAAAAAATCTGAAGAGCTGATTGTGGGAGGGCTGGCAAAGGCCTTTCCAGAGCATGACTTCCTGGCTGAAGAGAATCTCTATCCTGACCGAAGCGCAAGCCACAAGTGGATCATCGACCCGCTCGATGGCACTACAAACTTCGCCCACGGGTTCCCCTGGTTTGCGGTGTCGATTGCACTTGAGGTCGAAGGAGAGATCGTTCTCGGTGTCATCTACCATACCATGATGGAAGAGATGTTCTCTGCTGTGAAGGGTGAAGGCGCATGGCTGAACGGCTCTCCAATAGGGGTCTCCACCCGCTTTCCCCTGCGCTGCTCTCTTCTTGCCACCGGCTTTCCCTATGACAGCGCCACCGACCGGGAGAACAATTTTGCCCATTTTGCCAACTTCCAGATGGGGGGCCGCGGGATAAGAAGAGCCGGCGCCGCTGCCCTCGACCTGGCGTATGTCGCTGCCGGGCGGCTGGACGGCTTCTGGGAGAGCAAGCTGAAGCCCTGGGATGTCGCGGTCGGGCAGCTCCTTGTGTCTGAGGCGGGAGGAAGGGTGACCGGTTTTGCAGGTGAACCGTACTCGGTCTACAACAACCGGATAGTTGCCAGCAACGGGCGGATTCATGACGAGATGCTGGATATGCTGGCGAAACCGGCTCCTGTCAGTGCAATCTGCGGGCAGGCGAAATCATGAAAGTTGCCGTTATCGGCGCAGGAGCGCTCGGCCTTTACTACGGCGCGCTGCTGCAGAAAAGCGGCGTAGAAACGCATTTTCTGATGCGCCGCGACTATGACGCGGTTGTCAGGAGGGGCCTTCAGGTTTTTTCGATAAACGGCGATTTTCACCTGCCGAAGGTACATGCGTGGCAGACTCCGGAAGAGATCGGGAAAGCCGACCTCGTCATCGTTGCCCTCAAGACCTTTGCCAATGACTGCTACCGGGAGCTGATCTCGCCCCTGCTGAAAAGCGATACCCTGATCCTGTCCCTGCAGAACGGCTTGGGCAATGAAGAGGCTCTGGCTGATATCTTCGGAGCAGAGCGGATCATCGGCGGAGTCGCCTTCTTATGCTCGAACCGCGGCGAAACCGGGGTGGTTCACCATCTGGGAGCCGGGAGGATAGTTCTTGGCGAATTTGTCAGAAGAGATGGCTCGCGTGTGGAACTGCTTTCTGAGATGTTTCGCAAATCAGGAGTGGACTGCCGGACAACGGATGACCTGAAGCGGGCACGGTGGGAAAAGCTCGTCTGGAACATCCCTTTCAACGGGCTTTCAGCACTGCTGCAGCAGTCAGTGGACAGGCTGCTTGCGGTTCCGGCGACCCGGAAGCTTGTGCGAGAGACCATGCTCGAAGTCATAAAGGCAGGCTGTGAATCGGCGTGCAATATTGACCCACCTATAGCCTAAATCGGCGTCGAAAATTGACCCACCTCAGCACCCTCCTCCATACTCTCTGGATCTATCAGAGAGAGGAGAATTTAAAGGAG
>JBGQLM010000096.1:0-16160 GCA_041500085.1 Geobacteraceae bacterium | reverse complement strand
GGTGCTGGCAACGGCCGGTTGACCATCGAAGATCGCCATGTCGTGCCAGGCGTAGATACTCTTTGAGAAGCCGGCGAACGGACCGCGGTCACCGGCCGTGGCGAACGGCGGTTCGTGGCTGTCTGCGGTAGTCGCCAGTTCGGCACGCAGCCGCGCCTCCTGCTCGGGGTCGAGCCCCTTGGCTTTTAGCGCTGAAATGTATGTCTCAAGGTCTTTTCGCATAGGAACCATTTACCACCCCCCGTCCCCCTCCTAAATTAGGAGGGGGTGCCCGACAGGGCGGGGGTGGTTGCTATTAGTTTTCGTCTTCTTGTGTGCAGAAGTACTCAATCGTCTTCTGCGCACATGTCCGGCAGTACCCCAGTTTTTCCAGCATGGTGCTGATCATCCGGTCGTACAGTTTCTGGTTCTCCTCGTTGGTCCGGTTGGCCAGGGCGCCGATGAGCGAGCCGGCGCCGGCAATGTCGCTTTTGAGGCGCACATCTGTGACCGCCTTGACCAGCTCCAGGTTGTCCATGAAGTCGTAGTTGGGGTCCATGGAGATCTTCTGGCCGTAAATCTTGCGGATGGTGGTGCGGAAGGAGTCCCGCTGTTCCTCGGTCTTCAGACCGATCCTCTCCTCCACGCTCTTGACGTACCGCTCGTCAATCTTGAGCGCTTTCAGTGTCCCGCTCTGGGGGTCCTTGTACTTCCACATCTTGTCCGCCCCCAGATTTTCGGCATCGATGCCGATGATCATGTTGACGTAGTTCATCACGTCCTTGCGGATGGCGTAGGGCTCATCCATGTAGGCGTTGAACATCTCGGTCATGATCCGTTCCCGGTAAAGGCCGCGAGCGATCTTCAAGTCTTCCAGGAACTTGGCCCGGTCGTTGGTCTCCACTACATAGTCAAGGGTTACCCGCTCCATGGTCTTGAAGACATCGTAAGCGAACATGCAGCGCCCTTCATTGGTCTCCGAGCTCTCGGCAAGAAGTTGCAGAGCCTTGCCGAGACTGCGGTGGCCAAGCCCCTTCTGGCCGAAGCGCTTGGTGATGTCCGGGTCCTGTCCCAGGGTGTCGATCACTTCGGCCAGCGCCTTGATGCTCTTCTCTCCGGCCACTTCGCCGGCGGCCAGTTTCATGGTTTCGATCGGTGTCAGTTTTTCCGAGCGGGGAATCCGGGAGAGTACTACCCCCACAGAGGCGGCATAATTCAGGTTAGGGTCCTGGTGAAGCGGTTCACGGGTCAGGGTCGTGCGTGCCTCGCCGCCGATGGCGTAGGAGGTCAGACCCTCCTGAAGGAGGTAGTTGGTGTTGTGGGAGACGTAGCAGATCCGGCAGCGGTCGACAATAGGCGCCTCTTCTTTCTCGGCCAGGAAACGGTTGAACTCGGAATTGTTGCTGGTGGCAACTATCAGGGTGTCGATCGGCCACCTGTAGCCGTCGATCTCGATGGCCCGGTTCTGAATGACCCCCAGGTAGACCTGTACAAGGTCCTTCTTGTTCTTGAAGATCTCGTCGGAAAAATGAATCCCGCCACCGCCGACACGGGCGAGGGCACCACGACGCAGGTCGAAACGATAGGGGTTGTTGGTGTCGGTGATGTGCAGCAGACGCTGGATCGACTCCTCTCCCAGCAGGTCAACTGCCGAGGAGGTGATTTTGTCCTTGGCCGGGTACTTGCCGGTGACCGTGCCGAGACTTTCCGAGAGCGGGACAGGGATCACTTCGATGAATTCCAGCATTTTGGCCAGATCGCCGTTGCAGTGGTTTCTGATGTCGTTCCAGATATAGCCGCTGCAGGCCCCCATGGGGCGGTAGTTTTCATACAGCCGGAGCAGAGCGGCTTCGTCAAGCCCGCACTTTTCAAAGAGATAGCGCCTGCTCTCGTCCATCTCCTCGAACAGGTTCATGGCCAGGATCATCGGATCCTCGAAGGTCTGGGAGTCGATCGTCGTTATCCTTCCATAGCTCCCCAGCTGGTCTATACCGGTGTAACGGAAGGTGAAGCGCCGGTTCTGCTCCTTTGCCAGGAACGCGCGGTAGCTGCTGCAGAGCAGTTCGACGAAAAAGGTCTTGCCGTTCCCCGGTTCGCCGACGAGGACGAAGGCCATCTCCTTGCTGGAGCCCCCTTCGGCGGCGTCCTTGACAAAAGAGACGAAGCTGTTGATCTCATCGAACATGCCGATGGCATGCTTGCGGCCGCTCCGGAATATGGCGAAATCGTAGGTAGTGCGGCCATTTACAACCACTTTTTCGAAGCCTGCCTCCAGAATCATCCTTGATACGGCCTGAAAGGCATTCTCAAAGGCGCGCTTGCCACCCTTGACAGCAGCAATATGCTGCATGAGTGAGCTCTTTTTCGGCGAAGACATGATACCCTCCAGAAGCTGCAGTTATTGTTGCCTCTCTAGAATCAGTATTTCACTTTTTTTGAGTTTTACAAGTCAGGGACTCTTCGAAAAGAAGGTCATCACAAGTTTCGGAGAAAGCTGCCGCAGCCTCGGTAGTGAAGGGAAAAGCCCAAGCGGCAAGCGGACACTCGCCCGAGCGAGCCATTGTTTACAACGCAGATATCGGTGTGATAGGAACTTCAAGCGACAGGCCGGTCAGGTCCGCAGCGTGGGGCTCGACCGAAACGGACGAGGCTGCGGCAGCTTTCCTGCACGGACTCCAGGAAAAACAAAAAGGCCACAAGGCATATTGCCTCGTGGCCTGAACTTACTTCAGCCTCAAACTCGAAAAAGTCTATTCAACACGATCTGGTAGCATAGCAGATGGGATCCGCCACCCCGGCCTCGATAAACCCTTTGAGCCGCAGCCGGCAGGAGTCGCAGAGACCGCAGGCAACCCCTTCAGGAGTCGGGTCGTAGCAGGAGTGGGTGCGGGAGTAATCGACCCCCAGGGAGAGCCCTTTTCTGATGATTTCAGCCTTTGTCAGGGAGATCAGCGGGGTATGGATGCGGAATTTGTGCCCCTCGACACCGGCTTTTGTCGCCAGGTTCGCCATAGTTTCAAAAGCAGCGATATATTCGGGGCGACAATCGGGGTAACCGGAGTAGTCGAGGGCATTCACGCCGATGAAGATATCGAAGGCACCCTGCACCTCGGCCCAGCCGAGCGCAAAGGAGAGGAAAATGGTATTTCTTGCCGGGACATAGGTTACGGGAATATCGCTCCCCACACCGTCTTTAGGGACATCGATTCCGCTGGTAAGGGCACTTCCGCCGACTTTCCGGTAGTCGAACTCGACGACAAGATGATCGACCGCCCCCATTGTACGGGCGTTTTTCCGTGCCATCTCAAGTTCGATTGAATGCCGCTGACCGTAGGAAAAACTTATCGCATAAGGGGAAAACCCTTCACGGGACGCTATCGCCATACAGGTAGTAGAGTCCAGACCGCCACTGTACAGAACTACAGCTTTATTCGACATCACAGCACCTCTTGAATATCCGGATCCCCGGATTTTCCTTTTACTGACTGTTCTTTTTGTACGGATAGCTTGCCAGATCGATCTTCAGATGCCTTACAAGATCATAGAGAGGCTTGAAATCATCGTCTGACGTGGGAATGAACCTGACTGCGCCGAACCTGCTCAGCACCTTTTTCCCTTCCGGATCCGTATGCATCTGAAGCAGGGCCTTTTTCAGAGCATCGACCTTAACCTGTTCAAGCCCTTTGCGGACGGCGAACGTATTATCAGGAAACCCCTTCAGGGGATTTTCGTTTATTATATCTATGAGATTATCGAACACCTTGTTTTCCTTACGGTATTTTTTAACTATCGAGTCCTTTGCTCCGCCAACCTCTGCCTGGTGGCTCATTACCGCCCGGATTGCAGCTTCGTGGCTTCCGACCCAGACAATTTTCATATCCTTGTCGATGTTTATCCCTTTCCCGGCCAGATAATCCCTCTGTGCCAGATACCCCCCTGATGTCGCCGGATCTGCAAGGGCGATGGTCTTACCCTTCATATCTGCAGGTTTTTTTATACCGGTATCCTTCCTCACGAACAGCATCCCGGTATAGGTAGATCTGCCGCCCGGGAGAACCGGTCTGGCAATGGGGATCACACCGATCCTGGCTCTTGTCATGCAATAAACGAAGCTGCCGAAAAACCCGGCATCAATGTTACCGTCCCGCATCTCCTCGTAAAGATTGCCATAATTCGAAAGGGGTTTGATATCCACGTCATAACCGGTCTTTTTTTCCAGGTAGTCGGACAGCGGGACGAACCTGTCCATCTGCTTTACCAGGTTGACCTCAGGGATGACACCTATCATGATCTTGCCTGATGCAGCCTCGATCGATGGAGCCGTGAATACGATCAGAGCAAAAAGTACGATCGTAATTGACTGACGGCAGAACGAGATCATTAGTATCTCCTTCAGAATACTGAAAGGTTAATATATTTTTTCGGATGTGCCTTTATGTCCAGGATGAGAGCATCCATGCTTTCTATCATCTTGACAAGCTTATCATAAGCTTCCTGATCGTTTAGCAATTTTCCTGCAGAGCCCTCTTTGGAGTGCAGTCTTGCAGCAACATCTTCGAACGATTTCACCGCGCTGTCGGCACGTGAAACCAGAGCAAGCCCCTTGTCGTAAAGCTCCCGGTCGCGTATCAGCCTGCCGAGTGTGCCGTCTTTGGTCTGAATATCCCCAAAAGTCGCATCAACCCGGTTCAGAATCGAGACGACCTTGTTGTACGGCTCGTCACTGCGGATCAACTTCCCTACTGACCCTTCGCCGCTGTTCACGGAATCGGCAAGCTGTTTCAGCTCAAGTGAAAGCGCGACAAGATTTTCATAAAGCCTCTTGTCCGTTGTCAGCTTGCCGAGTGTCCCCTCTCCCCGGTCGACCTTATCCAGAATGCTGTTGAGACGGTCGAAGGAAGCGCCTGCTTTCTGCATTACATCGTCAAGCCGGGCCACACTTTCGCCATAGATCCTTTCCGGTGGGGATTCGGAATATTTCAGACTGGGGGTTATATCGACATACTTTTCGCCCATCAGCCCCCGTGTCTTTATTATTACCCTGGAGTCTTTGCCTATCTTCTTGAGGGCGTTTCGATCTATCTGGAGGGTCACCGTAATCTCATTGTTCTTCTCCGGGGTCTCGAACTGGATCTCCGTTACCAGGCCGACGTCAACTCCGGCCAGCCAGACCGGGGCTCCGATCTTCAGGCCGGCAACGTCCGGCATAATGACGGAAAGCGTCCCTTTCTGGATGAACATCTTGGTCTTGTCCCCCATCATCAGCACTCCGGCGCAGAAAAGGAGTATGGCGACCAGGATGAACATCCCCGCCTTTACCTGAGACCATCTGAGATTATCGCTTCTCTTCATCTTCACCCTCTGCCTCGACATCACTGAAAAGCGACTCTTCACCTGGAGAAAAGAACTCTCTGATTGCCGGGATGGAGCTCTTCTCAAGTTCCGCCTTCGAACCTTCGAAAACAAGACGAGAATCATGAATGAACGAGAATCTGTGCGAGACCGCAAAGGCCGTCGACATATCGTGCGTCACCACGAGCGTCGTCTTCCCCTCTTCATGAAGTCTTAACATAAGCTGCTGAATATTGTAAACGCCAATCGGGTCGAGTCCGGTTGTCGGCTCGTCAAAGAAAATGTACTCCGGATCTGCAGCCAGAGCACGGGCAATTGCCGCACGTTTCTTCATCCCGCCGGAAAGCTCCGCAGGATAGAGGTCGATCGCCTTCTCCAGGCCGACAAATCCCAGCTTTTCACGTGCGACCTCCTCGATCTCGGCCTCTGACAGCGCCCCATCCTCCATCAGACGGTAGCCGACATTCTCGCCGACTGTCATGGAATCGAAGAGCGCTCCACCCTGAAAGACGATGGCGATCTGCTTCCGTACAGATGTCAGCCGTCTCTCGGATAGCCCGGAGATATCGATACCGTCGATGTAAATAGCGCCGGAAGACGGCTTCAGGAGACCGAGTATCAGCTTTAGAATGGTTGTCTTCCCTACCCCGCTCACCCCCAGGATAGTCCGGTTCTCCCCCTTCTCCAGACGCAGGTCGAAATCGCGCAGGATCGTCCTTCCTCCGACCGAGTAGCAGACCTTGTCCATCACTATGCAGCCCTGTTCCGCCATGCTTTGTCCTATCTGAACGCAATGAAGATCTTTGTTATGAAAAAGTCGGAGACCAGAATGGAGACCGACGCAATGACGACCGTCCGCTTTACCGCCACCCCTACCCCCTCTGCGCCACCGGAAACCCGGAGCCCGACGTGGCAGGCAATCATGACTATCAGAAAGCCAAAAAAGGCCGGTTTTGCCACACCTTCGATCAGGTCCTGGAACTTCATGAACTGGGGCAGCGACTTGAAATACATCAGTGGACTTATATGGTATCCGGACGCGATCAGGTACCCTCCGGACACGGCCACGGCATCCGTAACCACAGCCAGAAGCGGCATGGCAATGAGCATCGCCTTGAGCCGGCTGGTTATCAGACGCCTGACTATGTCCGTCCCCTCGACCCGCATCGCATCGACCTGCTCCGTCACGACCATCGTGCCTATCTCTGCCGTGATCGCCGAGCCGACCCTTCCTGCCACCATGAGTGACGAAAGTACCGGCCCCAGCTCCTTGATCATGGTCACCGCCACCATGCCGCCGACATAACTGGTGGCAGCAAAAGGCCTCAGCTGGATAAGCGCCTGCAGCGCCATGACCATGCCGGTAAAAAGACCTGTCAGGCAGACGATGAAGAGCGAGCCGACACCGGTCTTGTCTAGCTGATTCATGAACTCGCGGTAGTAGAAAGGCCTGGAGAATATTCTCAAGACCGCTTTCATGGAGAGCCCGAAAAAGCTCTGCAGCTCGGAGAAGAAGAGTATGATTTTTTTGTCTGTGAATCTGGCTGGCATGGTTTGCTACTGCAGCGCTTCCGGGAAAACCTGCCCGATCTCTTTTATATAAATGAATGACAGTGCTTTGCGGGTCTCGTCGGGGATATCATCCAGATCGTTTTTATTCCTTTCCGGGATGATCAACTTGGACACACCGGCGCGACTTGCTGCCAGCACCTTCTCCTTCAGTCCGCCTATCGCCAGTACGCGTCCGGTCAGACTTATCTCGCCTGTCATGGCTGTGTCACGACGGGCCGGGCGGCCGGTAAGGAGCGACACCAGAGCGGTTGCCATGGTAATACCGGCCGAAGGACCATCCTTGGGGATGCTTCCCGCAGGCACATGGATATGGATGGTGGTCTCCTCGAAGGCATCCGCCGGGATCCCCAGTTCGGCACTGTTTGCCTGGACATAGGAGAGTGCCGTCCGGGCCGACTCCTTCATGACATCCCCGAGAGAGCCGGTCAGGATAAGTTCCCCCTTGCCCTTCATTCTGGTCGCTTCGACAAAGATGATATCGCCGCCGGTTTCCGTCCAGGCCATCCCGGTTACCACCCCGATCCGGTCTTGTTCCGCCGCCACCTCGTTGAAAAACTTCGGATGGCCGAGAAACTCTTCCACCAGTTCCGGTGTTATCGGGGTACGGAGCGATTTGCCCTGCGTTATCTCCTTCGCCAGCTTGCGGCAGACCGAACCGATATTGCGCTGCAGGTTTCGCACACCGGCTTCGCGGGTGTAATCGCTTATGATCCTTTCCAGGGAGGGCCGTTCGAATACCGGAGGTGTGTTGACAAGACCGTTCTCATCAATCTCCCGGGGGATCAGGAAGCGATTGGCGATATGCACCTTTTCCTCGCCGGTATACCCGGAGAGGGTGATGATCTCCATCCTGTCCCGCAGCGCGGCAGGTATGGGGTCGAGCTGATTGGCCGTGGTTATGAACATGACATTGTGCAGGTCGAACGGGACATCCAGATAGTGGTCGGTGAAGGTATTGTTCTGCTCCGGATCGAGAACCTCCAGCAGGGCGCTGGCCGGATCGCCACGGAAGTCCAGACCGATCTTGTCCACCTCGTCGAGCATGAATACCGGATTGTTGGCGCCACAGCGGTTGATCTCCTGGAGGATCCTCCCGGGCATGGAGCCGATATAGGTGCGGCGATGGCCGCGGATCTCAGCTTCGTCCCTCATGCCCCCGAGGGAGATGCGGATGAACTTGCGCCCCAGTGCCCTGGCGATGGAACGCCCGAGACTGGTCTTCCCCACCCCCGGCGGACCCACAAAGCAGAGGATCGGCCCCTTCATGTTCTCTTTCAGCGAACGAACGGCCAGATACTCAAGGATCCGCTCTTTGACATTCTTCAGGTTGTAGTGGTCATCATTGAGGACCTGTTCCGCCACGTTTATGTCCCGGTTATCCACTGTGCCGACCATCCAGGGCATACCGGCAAGATAGTCCAGATAGGTCCTGGAAACGGTATATTCCGGAGATGCCGCATTGATCCGCTCCAGACGCTTCAGCTCTTTATCGGCAATCAGGCGCACATCGTCGGGCATTGCCGCTGCAGCCAGTTTTTTCTTCAGTTCGTTCAGGTCCGTTTCGGGCTGTTCGCTATCCCCAAGCTCTTCCTTGATCTGCTTCATCTGCTCGCGCAGAAGATACTCTTTCTGCGTTTTCCCCACGCGCTTGGAGAGCTCGGTCTGCACTTCACCCTTGATCTGCAGGCGCTGCACCTCGCTGGTAAGGCTGGTGTAAACCTTCTTGATCCGCTCTATCGGGTCGATCGTTTCAAGGACCTCCTGCTGCTCCTCCAGGGTCAGGTTTATATAGATGGCAACCAGATCGGAGAGCCGGGCCGGGTTGTCGATGTAGTTGATCATCTTCATCACATCATCCGGGAGGGGGCGACCGTAGGAGAGCGCTATCTTCAGAAGGGCCGACAGGCTGGAGACCAGGGCATCGGAAACGATGGACTTTTCGACGAATTCACTGACCGGATCGACCCTGACGAGCGGAAAGGGCTTTTCGGTAACGACCTCCAGCATCCTGACCCGAGAGATTCCTTCAAGGGTTACCTTGGTGGTATCATCCGCCAGCCGGGTCAGTTTTGTGACGCGGCATACAGTTCCCACCTCATGGATCGATTCGGCACCACTCTCTCCACCTTCCCGTTTAACCTTGAAGAGGGCGATCAGGTTGTTGTAGTTGACCGTCTCCTCGAACATCGGCAGCTCGTGTTCATTGAGGAAGATGGTGAGAAGCATGTACGGGAAAGCCACCATCTCCCGCAGGCGGTAAAGAGGAATAGTTTCAGGAATGTGGGTCGAGTCGGGCATCGTGGCCTCTGGTGTTATCGATGGAAAATGCAAATACCTGCTTTAATTTAAGAGTAGCTATTGATTGAGAAGGTGTCAAGGACAGGAAGGAAGGTGGGCGCATGAAAGTTCTAGGAATCAAATGCATTATCGGTGTTGCAATCTGTCCATCGCTACAGACATTGAATAGTCTTGCAACTGTGCCTGGGAATGGTCCCCAAGCACTTTTTTTATTTACGGATTGTCACAGCTGTTTTCCGTCAGCTCCGAAGCAGGACGGATATGACCTACACCTTCCCAGTAATCAATACTTCCTCACCCAGCATATCGATAATCTTCACAGCTACGGTGGTTGTGTCTGCCGAAGCCGATAGTGTGTAGATCCCGTCAATCAAGTCGTTTTTCTTCTCCGGCACGTTGGACAGAGTCACATTAAACACTTCACCGTTGTAGTCCGTGTCAATCATCACGCAATCAACCTGACTGCGCCAGTCGGTAATTTTGGCCTTGAAGAGCGGCAGGTCGATGTCGAGACGTTTTAGAATCGTCGGGCTGATGAAGTCCTCGATCAGCACCTTGATTTTGTCCCCTTCCCTCGCAATTGACACCTTAGCCGATGCCGGTTCATGCTTGATGAAGTTGCCATATTTGGCGTCGGTACGCAGTTCGACAACCTCGATCTTGTTGACTTCGACCTTTTCCTTGTGATCGTCTAGCTTGCGTACGCGGTGGCGGTTCCAGTCCTCAATCCAGGTTCTGGCGGACAGCTCAATCCCCAAACAAACAAAGACGATGGTGTTCTCCACCTCCAGCCGTGCATCAAGCTCGCGTTTCAGCTCTTCCAGGTCTAGGGGGGAGAGAGGGTGTTCAAAGGGGATGATTTTGACCAGCTTCTTGCCCAGCTTGCCGTCAAAGTAACTTTCCGACGCGATGCGCTCCACGCCGATATGCTCACAAGCCAGATGAATGGCCTCGTTGCGCTGGATTTTCAGGTCGTAGTCGTTGACGCGCCAGACAGTGAAGGCGCATTGGGTAGGACCTGGAGAGATGTCTTCGCTTTCAATACCTGGCAACTGTGGTGGCGCACTTACTTGCTCCGCGATGACCGATTGCAGCCGTTTGGCGCTGGTTTGTATCGCTCCCTTGTTGATATCGCAACCAATCCAGCGGCGCCCAAGTTTCTGGGCAGCAATTAACGTTGGACCTGACCCCGCAAACGAATCTAATATTATATCGCCAGGCCTAGAACATGCGTTAATCATTCTCTCTATCAGTTCTACGGGTTTTTGTGTTGGATAACCCGAATGCTCAATTGCCCTGTCCAATACAGGGGAAACGTCATCCCAAATATCAACCTCTTGAGGGATTACTTTTTCTTCAAGAAAATTGATAAATTCCTGCAATATTTCTGGGGTGGAGCACTCAAGAATATCAGCCCAGACATCTTGAATAACAGCTCCCTTAACGTCGTGTAGATATCTTTTCAATCTAGGAACACCCTCGGAGCTCCATTCAATCAGGCCATCTTTCTCAAAATTATCAAGAGTCTCGATTTTGTATGCCCAACCTCTACCACCAGGGGGTTTAATGCCACGCCATTCAGGGACGTGCTTTGCAGGTTTACCGCTGTGAAGAGGTTGTGTAACATAAAAACCGTTGCTATCTTTTTTTGAAAATGTGTTTTTGTATTCTTCTGATATTTCAGTGAATTGTTTATTCCATGTGTAATTTTCACTTTTACAATAGAATAAAATCGTATCCTTAACCCTTCCGAAATATTGCGGATGTGATTTGCCAGGGCCTCTTTTCCAAATTATATCGTTCCTGAAATTTTCAGAACCGAATATTTCATCCATAATGCAACGTAATAAATGAACCTTTTCGTGATTGCAATGCAGGAAAATGACCCCGGATTCATCTAAAAGTTCCTTCAATAATTGCAACCGCTCATACATAAACTGCAGATAGTTATCATTGGCCCAGATGTCAGTATACTGAATCTGTTCCCCCAGGTTGTAGCTTTCGCCTTCGATTTTAACCGTTGCCGCACCACCACGCAGTTGCACCTTGCGCACATAATCCGCGCCGGAATCGAACGGCGGATCGATGTAGATCAGCTTTACCTTGCCGCGAAAGCCGTTGGCCAGCAGGTGGGCCAACACCTCTTTATTGTCGCCATGGAAGAGCAAGCCGCTTTTGGGATAACTTGCGGGCCACCCTTTCCAAACCTCCGAGTTTTCCGGAACCTCGGAGGTCTTTTCCACCGGGGCAAAGGTTTCCATATGCTGGGCCGGAAAGGCCGTGACATGGCGCAAAGGGCGCTTCCCCACCCAGGAAAGCATCGGCCGCCCCTTGGCGGCGCTGATCTTGATCTCTTTCTTCTCGCTCATTGATTCCCCTCGGTAACAAATGCCTTGGCTGCCGCAAGATCGTTGGCAGGCAGAGCGGTATCGGCATAGATAATCTGATACTTCAAACGGTCAGGATTGAGGTCTGTCCAGCGGGTAAGGGCCATGGCCTTGCGGCCTTCGTTGCTGACCGCCTTGCCGCTCTGGAGCTCGCTCTTGATGGTCGTCTCCCACTGGGCGTTTTTGATCTCCACGATCAGGCACTTGCATGGCTGCTTCCCTTTACCCTTCAGGCGAATGATGAAGTCGGGGAAATAGTTGCGCCAGCTCCCTTTATCGTTTTTGTATTCCACGAAAAAATCAGTCTTGGCAGAATCGGTAATGCCGCCGGTGAAGTAGATGTCCTCCACCTGGTCGGGATGCAGGTCGATATGGGGCAGGAGATGATCGATGAAAAAGCTCTTTTCCGCGTTGGAGTCGAAGTTGTAAGGGTCGTAGTGGTAGCCAAACGGGGAGTCCTTGTCCGGCGCATCCTTCAAGAACGCCACCAGATTCTTCTTGTCCTTGGGGATGCGAATCTCGGCGGTGTAGACCACTGCACCGTTTTCATTTTCTTCCCGCGTAAACCCTTCCGGCTTCACCAGAGCAAGCGCCTTGTCTACCTTGGTTTCCTTGACTTCATATTGGCTAACCTGTTGCTCAATCTGCCGGGACAAGTCGACGAAATGTGCCAGCGGCACTTCTCCTGTTTCCTCGTAGATACGCTTCAATTCAGCATACACAGACCACAAATCCAACCGATACCATTCGGACAGCTTCACCGCAGCGGAATAGAGGTCCTCACTTTCCATCGTGGTCTTGATTTCAAGATCAGAGCCGAGTTGCTGCAAGATGCTGGCAGTGGCCTGCTGCTTGGTGATGGAAAACCGTTGCAAGGTCATGATGTCTTCTGCGGAACCGGTCGGTTTGGCGAGAGACAAGGGCGCACCGCCGTGCGCCCCTACTACACGGGTGACGGTGCGAAGGATCTGCTGAATTACCAGCAGCGGCGGATTGATCTTGCGAATGAGCAGCTTTATTGTGGCGGTTTCTCCGCCGGCATGGTTGAGGTCTTCCAGGGTTTCGCCGTAGGTTTCCTGCAGTTGCTTATCGAGCACCGCCCGGTTATCCATGGAAAGGTAGATGCGGGCCTTGGTGTTGTTGCCGGTGACTTCCCGCAAACAGCGGGTTGCCGCCTGCAGAACGAAGTTGTTGGAGTTCTTCAGCTTGCGCGCCAGGGCGCAGGCAAACAGGCTGGGGCAGTTCCACCCCTCGGTGCCTTTGTTGACCAGCAGAATGACCCGGTGCGGGCTGTGCGGGTCATTGAGGCGGTTGAAAGCGTCAATCTCCTGCTTGCTGGATTCGGAGGTGTTTCTCAGGACCATGGCAGGTGAATGGCCAGCCATGGTCAAGGCTGCCTCTATTGCCGGTCGCAGCTCTTCCAGATCATCAGTCTGTGGGAAGTAAATAGCCAGCTTGGCCGGTGCCCCGTTTGGAAGTGCTATATCTGCGTACTCCAAGAAGAAGTCCTTGACGACCTCGGCAATGAACTTGTCGGAGCTGGCCGCATCAAAGCTGTAAGCGTTGATATTGCCCGACACGTCCTTGAGTATCCGGTCTTTGATTCCTTCGGAAAGGCCGTACCAGGTGACAACATCCTTGAGCGGCTGCTTCTCGTAATACGGCGTGCCAGTGGTGTTGACGACACAGATCAAGTTGGGGCTGTTATGATGCAGGTAGTCAACGGTCTGGCGAACCTTTTTCAGTTCCTTGCCCATGGACTGGCCGTAAGTATGGTGAGCCTCGTCGGAGAATACCGCTAGATGAGGAAGGCTGGCGATAGTCTGTAGACGCAGGTTCGCCTCTTCGTTCAGCTGTTTCTCTTTTTCTGCAAGCTGCAACTGTGTCCAGCCTGCATTGGTGCGGATAGTCGGTTTCTGAATCCTGATTTTCTCCGTATTGGTGACGATGACATTAAAAGACGAGTTGCGAATAACCGGAATATCCTTGGCTCCGTCCGGGGTGAAGGTGAGCTTGACGGTGGCGGCAAACGCCTTATAAATCCGGGCTGGCAGGATTTTATCGAATGGCACTTCTGCCAGTTCGCGCAACGACTCGATGATTGTCTTGCCGGGGGCGAAGACCAGGGCATTCTCCACAAAAGCGTCTTTCAGATTGTCGTCGTTCGTCGGATATTCCAAGGCCATCGCAAATTCAGTGGCAATGATGGCCCCGATCAGAATGGTCTTACCGGCTCCCATTGCAAGGGCGAGGATGTAGCTGGAATAGTCGAGTGTCAGGGTTTCTCGGAGCGATTCCAGTTTGTAATCCTTGACAAACTGGTCGTCGGTCGAAATCCGTTGCAAGAGAGGTTCAAGTTCGTAGTCAGCCTCTTCAAAGGCTTTTTGCGGGATACCAAGCGCCTTGATGAGGTCGGCTTTCTTGGTGTAACAGGATTTGTAGAGATCAAGAATATGCGGGGTCTTTTCTTTGAGGCGCAGATACCAGTAGACCTCTAGAGCCCTGAATTGCGGCGGACGGAGAAAGCGTAGATTCTGCCCGGCATCATCAAGTCGCTGGAACTGAAGAATTTCGCCGATTGCAGGGAATTGCTCACAGAGATAACCGGATTCCCGCCATTGGTGTGTACGTTCTGAGAGCAATTGGTAGAGGTGGGACATTGATTATCCATAGGCGCATATAGTGATTGCAGAACGTGGTATTTATGCACTCTATGGGTACAAAATTCAACAGAGTTTTACATCCTTTGGATTGTATTTGTCGATTCATGCTGTTTGCTATAGTGCTGAGCATGGAAACGGTCAAAATCCTCAGCACCAAAGAGATGGGAGAGAAAATTAAGTTCCGCAGACAGGAAATTGGTATGTCGCAGGAGCGACTTGCAGAGATACTTGACGTGTCGTATCAGCAGATTCAGCGATACGAGAATGGTAGGAACAGACTCAACGTAGAGAACATTCAGGTAATTGCACACGCTTTGAGTGTGCCTATTACTTTTTTCTTTGGCCCCTCTTCACATTACGGAGAGCCAACTCTTTCACACGAGATCAACGAAGTCAGAACCCTCCTCCGGTATTTCGAGAAAATCCCTGAAAAACCTCAACGTCAGCTGGTCATCAACGTGGCCCGCCTGGCGGCAAAGCAGTAATCCAAAAAAGTACAAACTAGTCTTGCAGACTGATTATCACAAAAGGTCTACCGCCAATAGGACAGGAACGCTCTAAATTCCGGAAGGGCTATATCTACCTGGAATATATTGTGAATTTATTTTTACTCAATGACTGAGTAATTTTGCTCAATGATTGAGTAAACTACCATGCAAGTATTCTGGTTTGCTGCTGTATGGGTATAGAACTGCAATCGAAGCGGGTTTGAAGGCTCATAATGCAAATTTAACTTCAGAAGTTAAAATTGCATCCTTAACCAGTTCAACAATTCTGCGACTCTTCCCACTCTTCATAAAGCCCCTCCAGTTCAGCCTCAGCAGCCGAATGTTCCGCTCCGAGCTTCTGAAGCGCCGCATAGTCGCTCGCCAGTGACTGGTCGGCAAGCTTCTCTTCAAGCTCTTTCAGGTTTTTTTCACTCTTTGCAATAGCAGCCTCGATCTCTTCGAGCCGCTTCTGTTTCGCCCGCTCACCCTTCTGCCGCTGTTTGTCGTCTTCGCGCTGTTTCAGGCGCTCTTCTTTGGAATCAGGGATCGAGGATCGAGGATCGAGGATCGAGGCAGAAGGGGCAACTTCCGCGCCCGCTTTCTTGGCCAGATAGTATTCGTAGTCGCCGTGAAATGAGGTGAGGCCGCCGGCTTCGACCTCTACGACGCGGGTCGCGAGGCCGTCGATGAAGTGGCGGTCGTGGGAAACGAAGACGACGGTGCCGGGGAAGGAGCGGAGCGCGTCGAGCAGCATCTCCTTGCTGAAGAGGTCGAGATGGTTGGTCGGTTCGTCCATGAGCAGGAGATTGGCCGGGCGGAGCAGCATCTTGGCCAGCGCGAGGCGGTTGCGCTCGCCGCCGGAAAGGACGCTGACCTTTTTGTGGATGTCGTCGCCGGAGAAGAGGAACGCGCCGAGCAGATCGCGCAGGCGCGGCACCATGTCGTAGGGGGCATCGGTATAGAGCTCGTCATAGGCGCTTTTTGAACCCTCCAGTGCTTCGGCCTGATCCTGGGCAAAGTAGTCGATCACGACATTGTGGCCGTCCAGCCTGCTCCCCCCCTGGAACTCCCCGCCGCTGAGGATCTTCATCAGGGTCGATTTCCCGGCGCCGTTGTGCCCGACCAGGGCGATCTTCTCCCCCTTCTCGATCGTCAGTGAGACCTTGTCCAGGACCGTATGGGAACCGAAGCTTTTCGTCACCCCGTTCAGCTCCATCATCACCCGGCCGCTCTTCGGCGGCTCCGGGAAATGGAAGCGGATCTTCTTGCGCTCCGGCGGTATGACGATCCGCTCGATCTTCTCCAGCATCTTGATGCGCGACTGGACCAGGGAGGCCTTGTTTGCCTGGTAGCGGAAGCGGCGGATAAAGTCTTCGAGTTTCTCCACCTCTTCATCCTGACGGCGCTTGGCCTCTCTGAGG
>JBGQLM010000095.1:0-16238 GCA_041500085.1 Geobacteraceae bacterium | reverse complement strand
GAATAACCTCCACCTTCAATTTCACCCGGTAGCAGTCGCCGAGTGATCCTTCCTTGTACCACTCCTTCAGGAACTCCTGGATGACCTTGACCTGTGAGTTGGTGTAGGCAGAGAGGATGTCTTTCTCCAGCATGGCGTCCTTCACATGAGTCTCGGCCTGGATGTACGTGATGGCCGATTCAGAGGCCTTGCGTTTGGCGTCGGTAAACGCGACACCCTCGGTCTGCTTGCGCGACTTGTCGTCACCCATGCAGGCGTAGCCGTCGGTATCGAGGATTATGGATTGTGAGGCGAGGAGCGGGGTTGCGGTTAAAAGGAACAACAGTGAAAAAACAAAATTTTTCATGATTTATGACCTCTGTAGGGAAATAACTGCTCACGCTCTCAGGAGCGTACTCACCCTTTTCAACACTGTCAGCACAAGGTCGTTCGGCATAGCGCAGATGAGCTCCGCCTGGCGAACCCGCCAGTCAAGGCTTTTCAGCTGGTCGGATAGCACCACGCCGCTCACTGCAGACCCTGGAGGAAGAGAGATTTCAAAAGGGTACCCCTTGACCTGGCTGGTTATCGGACAAAAGAGAGCCAAACCTGTTTTCCCGTTGTATGCCGCCGGCGACACCACAAGCGCCGGACGCCGGCCCGCCTGTTCATGGCCTGCCTGGGGATCGAAAGCGAGCCAGACGATGTCGCCCCTGCCGGGCACATAGGAAGATTTGTTTACCACGCTTCATTACCGACGACAGCGCCGGTGGACTGTTCATGGTGCAGATTTTCCGGAGTAACTCCGGCAAGAAGCGTCTCCAAAGTTGGCTCATCAGGTTCAAGCGGTGTAATGACAAGTTTGCCCTTGACCTCGGCAATATCGATCCTGCTCCCCGGCTGAATACCGGCATGTTTGGCAAAAGCGCTGGGGATGCGCAACGCCAGGCTATGACCCCATTTCTGAACTCGTGCTTCCAAATGCCACCCCCATACTTGTATATACATTGAAGATACATATTGCACTCGAATAAAGCAATCTAAAAAGAACTGGAAGGCGGCCTGAACAGTAGATTTTTTAATTAACTAATCAACTATGTCCCCACCACCCCATGCAGTAAACCATACCGTATGGGCAATGATGAGTCAGGTACAAACTCTATCTGGCTAACCCAGGTTGTCTCTCTCAAAAAACCCAAAAACTACTTCCCTGACCTGACCGGCCAGACATAGTTGCTGTTGCTTTGAGAGTCGTCATACAAGCTGCCATCGGCCATATATATGCCACAAACCTTGTTGTCCTTAGCGCTGAGTGTGGACGACCAATAGATGAATGATTGAATCCGGTCAAAGCGGAAATACTTGCGAAGCGCCGATTCAACTCCCTTCGCGTCGTTTACAGCGTAGTGCAGCTGACGATCGGCGGATAGCTTCGGGTATTCGTCAATACCGATGATAACGGCATAGCTCTTGTTATAAAGCTTGACTTCACCTGTCTGGTTAGTGGCAGTGTCTTTGGCAACAACGCTAAGACCGCGCGTTTCTGCGGTGAAGGCAGTTATGGAAAACGAAACGACAAGAAGTAAGGATGTTATTGCATTTTTTACTGCCCGCATGTAAATTCTCCGGAAAGAGAGTACATAAAAAAAGTTGTTAGCAGAATTTAAGTCCTTCAGCAATTAACTCACATTCATATCTACTCCTACTCCTACTCCTACTCCTACTCCTACTCCTACTCCGCCTTCGCCACCTGCTTCACCCCTCTGACCCTGAAGACAAAATCGTAGTTCAGGATATCTTCCCATTTGTACCCTTTTGCCGTTGAACGGGTATCATCACCACTGCTGTATGGCTTGCCGGGAATGTAGAACCAGTTGAGGATCGCATCCCCGGAATGCCTCAGAACGATCCAGTACTTTCCTGCCGGAACAGGGGGGCCAGTTGTTCCCGAATTGAAGTTGAAATCAACCCAGAAATAGCCCGGCTTTCTGGATATTTTGTCAAGAAATACCGGAAACGAGCGCAGTCCGTCAAGGCTTGGCTTTCCGTTGTCATCGGCCACGAAATCCAGGAATACCGTCCCGTCTCCCCCGAATTTGTGCATCGCCAGTGACACCTTCTCCATGATGAAATCGTTCTCGACTTTTACAGCCTGTGCATACACATAGGTAGATGTGACATATTCGGAAGTCTCCTTGTCAAGCACCCTCGTGCCGCCTGTACTGGTAACCCTGAAGTTATCGACAAGATTCGGGAACTCCATATTGCCGAACTCGACAACATTGACCATGTCAGGTTTCTTTGAAGGGGTTGGCTTTTTGGGAGGCAATGAAATCTTCTTCGGCGGAAGCGAAGGTTTCTTGGGTAGCGGTGAAGTTTCGGGAGAAGTCACTACCGGCGGTGGGACGGCGCCTGAGGGAGTAACTGCAGAAGGTGTTACTGTAGCATCCTGTTTCACCGACATCGCATTGCTGACAAGATACGGGCGGGGTTCACCGTCAGAACTCTTCAGCCTCACATCTATCACATCATCAAGGAACTTTGCATCTATGGTTTCGGAGTATTTCGGGAGATAAGGCGCGGCTCGCCAGGTGTCGTTCACATCCTGTGAATCCAGCCCGTGGGTCTGTTTTATATGCCGTGAAGAGGTGAACTGCCTGGACTGCTGCGGGTCGTAGGAGAGCCAGCCGAGGTCCGGAAAATAGACCTCCATCCAGGCGTGTCCCCCCTGACCCATCCCCTCGACAACCGAGCGCTCGGAATCTATTGGGACTTTCCACTGCTCCTTGAGGCTGATCCCTCCGACAATACGGGACGGAATCCCGGCAGCTCTCAGGAGCGCCATGGAGAGGTGCGCAAAGTTCTGACAGTTTCCCGACCTGCTGGCTAGTGTGTAGAGAGCGTCATATTTTTGGGGATTGTACGAATACTTGATGTTGTCGGCAATGAAGTTCAGCACCGAACTTACTGCCTGATATTCTGTTGCAGCGCCTTCTGTAAGGGTTTTGGCAAGTTCTACAATGTCACGTTCCGCTGACTGCACCATTTCTGTTGGTTTGAGATAAAACCTCTCATTATTGGCAAGGTTTTTCAGGGGGAATGTCGATCTGCTCGCCATTGCAGTAAGCTCTGACCTGAGCTTGGCCTCGAACTGCAGCTTTATGGATGCATCACGCTTCAACCTGTCCCAGGTGACCTTTTTGAAACTGTTGCCGAAACTGTCCGTCTCATCCTCTACTTTTGCCGGCTCCGGCTGGAAGTCGATTGTAAGGGAATTGATCTCCTGGTTAACTCCGAGATTGGAAAATTTCGCCGGGATCGCGAACCTGAATGACAGGGTGTCGATCGGCTTGTCCACTTCGAAACCGATCTGTTGCGTCATGAGGATTGTGCTGGCGAGATGGCCTTCGAGGATGAGCGTCTTGGCTGAAGCAGTTCCGGAAATTGCTGTTATCAGAAACAGTGCTGCGGCTGCTGCGGCTGCTTTCATAAGATTCTCCTCGGATGTCATCAAAGAGATAGGCGGAAAGGTTTTATCCCTGCATCAAAAAGAACGACCGGCGAGAAACAGTGTTTATTTTAATTCAAAATAATGCTAATACAGTGAAAATTAGCAGGATGCAAGATATTCCCCTTCTTTCCCATAAACAATAGTTTTCAACGGGAGCCACGATGCTGAACAGATTGATTTCTGCCCTCCTTTTGGCCGCACTTTTCGTCCCTTCACTTGCTGCAGCAAAAATAACCTGTGTTGATGCCGATGGCGAAGCGCTTATCGTAAACGGAGATACTCCTGCTGCTAAGACCGAGGCCATTGCAAGAGCTAAGTGGTCTGCCATTGAACAGACTGCAGGCGTAGAGGTCAAGGCACAGAGTGTCGTCCAGAACATGGCACTGGTTGACGATGCCGTCAGCAAACAGATAAAGGGTCTGGTTACCGGACACAAGCTTATCTCCTCTGAAGCTGTCGATGGCATTTTCAAAGTCAGGATAAACGCCTGCATAGAGCCGGCAAACGCCGGAGAGGCTCTCTCTTCCCTCTCGCTCAACAATTCAATTGCTGTTTTCATTCCGGCATCAAAGCCACGTGAAGTGACTCATCTCGAGAACAGTGACGTCCATGATGAAACCAATATCCTTTCGGAGACACTCATAGGCAAGCTTGCGGAACAGGGGTACACCGTTGTGGATGTCGCCCCGACAGGTGCAGGCGATGCTGAAGCCATCGACAAGGCGCTGAAGAGCGGAAACCTCATGTCGTTACGAAGCATGATGTACAAATTCCTCTCCAATCTGCTTCTGATCGGCAAAGCCGAATATACCGTCTCTACCAGAAAGGGCGAAGATGTGGGGTATGGCGTGAAGATGCCCTTCCAGAATGTTACCGTCCGTCTCACCTATCGCCTTGTGACCAAAGAGCCATCCGGAAAAATGATCATCCTCGCTGCCGGGACCGAAGAGGCGAAGGCACTGGCAAACAATGCCGAGGATGCGACAGCAAAAGGGCTGAAGATCGTCGCCGAAAAACTCACCCCTGTCATTCTTGAGAAAATATCCAAATATATCAAAGGAGTATCCCGCAAGGTCAATGTGAAGGTCGACGGTATCACGGACGTATCGGCCAACTTTGTCATAAAGGATATACTGCAAAACACATCATGGGTCACTTCGGTAGAGGAGAAGGGATTGGGAGACTTTATCGTCAGTTACCCCGAGAATACCATCTATCTGGCCAACAGTATTGAACAGAGGGGGAGTTTCAAAGTCAAGAAGTTCACAACTTACCAGATCGAACTTAAATATCAGCCTTAGCAGAAATCTTGCATTATTCAGTAATGGAGACATCCGATGGTTCCGATCATTAACAGATCCCTCTTGTTTATCACTCTTCTGGTTATTACTTCAGGTTGTGCAGCTACTCTTAATCTCGCCAAGTACCATGAAGCCGGCATCGATGATAAAACCTGCCCGACTGAACTGCCGAATTATGTAAAAGAGAAGAAAAGACCACGGGTTGCGGTGCTGCCAATTTCAGATACCTCTCAATTCAAGAGTTCTCTCAGTCTCGGACCGGCAGCGCAGGACTCGCTTACGCAGCTTATAGTAGCCAGCGGCGGTGTTGAGGTTCTGGAGCGATCCCAGATCGAGAATTTCATGCAGGAGATGAAGTTCCAGGGAGGAATGGGAGTCGAAATTGACCCTGATCAGTTTATAAAGATTGCCAAAGACATCGATACGGTATTTGTAGGTGCGATAACTTCTGCCACTGTTTCCACCTCCTTCTCGGAAGCCGGTTCATGGAAGGACAAGAAAGGGAATACTCACACTTCTCCAGCGTCCTGTACTGAAGAGGGAAAAGTCACCATCAATATCAGGGCGCTGTCATCTCCCTCAGGAACCATACAGAACTCCTTCCAGGTCAAGGGGAGAAAGTCTAAAAGCCATGAAGTCAGATCCTCTGCTGAATGCAAAGTCCAGAACTCCGGCGGACTCCTTTCAGAGGCCGTCAACAAGGCGATAGACGATGCAAGGGAGGATATCGCCAATACTTTCCCTGCTCTCGGATATATTTACAAAACCCAGACCGATAAAAATGATCCACGCCAGAGGGTTGCATACATCAATCTCGGCAAGAGTGACGGGCTTGAACCCGGAAACAAGATTGATATAATAGAATTTTCTCAGGAGAAGGACAAGGTCAGGGGAACTACGAGAATTGTTCCCAAAATCATAACAGAAGCCGTTGTCTCTGAAACCCAGTTCCTGCCTGACAGCTCCATCCTGCTGATCCCGGAAGATGCATCAGATTGCGTTCTGGTCGGACACGCCGTCAGAACAAAAGCAAATGTCAGTGTATTGCGAATGATCAACAAAGCTCTGAAATAATCTGCAAAAGGAGGATCACGAGATGAATTACCGTATCGTATTGCCGCTTCTGGCTCTGCCGATCATGCTTATATCGGCATGTTCGAGCCACGTCGCAAAGTGCACTTCACCCGAGGATAACCCGCAGCACCACTATCTGATGGGTATGGAAGCGCTGGAAAAGAAGAATCTCGATCAGGCTCAGGAGAAGTTTGACCAGATGCTGTACTGCGAGGATAACTCATCACGCGCCTATAGCGGCCTGGCGATCGTATCGGCCGAAAAGGTCAAAAAACAGGCGGATGCCGGGTACCAGGCAGTTGACACCGAAAGAACATATGAGAACCTGAAAAAATCCGATAAATATGCTGAACAGGAAGAGGAGAAATTTGACCGCGATGTCGCCGGCATAAGAGTCGAAAGCACTCTCAAGGGCAAAGAGTGGCTCGACAAATCGGTGGACGCCTACAAGGAAGGCAGCAAGCTCAACCCTGACGAGCGCAAACTGCTTTATTACCAGGGTAAGGAGGCAATCACCTACTTCATGGGACTTGCCTATCTTGAAGCGCTTGAGTTCGCCAAGGCACGGGACAGCTTCTCGGCGGTCCTGGGTTCCAGACAGGAAGGCAAATGGCATGAAAAAGCTGACAAGGGGTGGAAGAAGGCCGACAGGATAGTTCGCGCCATGGCCGGATTAACAGTCGGAGATGTCGGCAAAAAGATAGCAATCAAGGATTCTGTTACCAGGGCAGATCTGGCAGCTCTCCTGATTGACGAGCTGAAACTGGAGAAACTATTTGCCGGAAGAATAGCCGTTGCCTCGCAGGTTGACGCCATGAAAGCCGAGTTCACCCCAGCCGATATCATGAGCTCACCCTTTAAACAGGAAATTCTTACGGTAATGAAGTGGAAGGTGCGTGGTCTGGAACCGAAGTACGATGAAACCACCCAGGCAAACCTCTTCAAACCGGCAGACAGCGTCAAAAGAGGTGAAATGGCCTTTATTCTCGAAGACGTACTCATGAAGATCACCGGGGACGAGAAACTCGCAACCGCCTATTTCGGCCAGGAGCGCTCACCTTTCCCGGATGTCCGCCCTACCTCCGCCCTTTACAACGCGGTAATGAATATGACCAGCAGGGGCATCATGGAGGGTGAACTCTCCGGAGAATTCAGGGTTGATGCCCCGGTTGAAGGTCCGGACGCGCTTCTTGCTATCCGCATGCTGAAACAGAAAATGAATATCTATTAAATCAGGTTGACAGACTGAAGTCTGAAGTTAAGACTTCACTTCAGGCTTCATCCTAAATACCTTCAGCCTAGTTATTAAAAGGAGAGTCAGACATGAAAAAACTTGCAATAGCAGCATCACTATTGATCGGTCTTTCTGGCGCACTCTATGCCGAAGAGCCACCTGCGGCCGCACCGGAAGGATCTATACAGCTTGACGAGACTTTCCAGAAGGCCAACACATGGCTGAGCAAACAGAACCTCTCCCTTACCGGTGGGCCTGGCAGCAGGGATGACAACGCCGCCTTCAGTCAGGAAGCTATCCTCTTTTACGGTGAAGGGCTTGCCAGTCAACAGCACGTCGGTTCGCAGCGTGAAATAATGGCAAAGAGGGCTGCTGTCGTTACCGCTCAACGGGCCCTTGTCGAGTACCTGGAGGGGTTTGCCCTTGTCGGCGACACTCTGGTCAAGGACGGCATGGCACAGTATGATGTGATCAGGTCTTCTGTTGCCGGGTATGTAAAGGGAGCGCAGGTAGTGATCCAGGAGTATAGCAAGGAAAAGGATATGGCTGTTGCCATCATCAAGCTTGGCATGCACGGTCCGAAGGGATTTGCTTCGACCATGTACGACAAGATGATGAAAGACCCGGAGATCAAAAAGAGTCTGACCGAACTTGACGGCAAGCCAGCCCCCGCTTTCAATCACAAGACCGAGACACTTTCCGAGAAATACGATGGTCTCATCATCGACGCAAGTGCCCAGAGCTTCAGACCTGCCCTCATCAACAGGATATTCACTCCCAAAGGTGAACTGTTGTATGACCCCTCGAAAATCAGCCAGAAGGTACTCGTCGAGCAGGGTTGCGGTGAATACACCAACAGTGTGGACAAGGCAAAGGCAGCTCTCGAAAAACGGGGCGTTACCAATGCCTTGGTCGTGACTGCCGCAGGTGCAGTAGGGTCTTCAGATCTTCAGGTATCTGACGATGATGCTGTCAAGATCTTCTCTGCAAATCAGAAAGGTAATTTCATGAGCAGCGCCAAAGTTGCGTTTGTCCTGAAATAAATGATTATCGAGTAAGCAGCATTGGTTAAGTTCAAAAGCCCCGGTCAATTGACCGGGGCTTTTGTTATTGGAAACTATTTCGTTTTTGCGGTATATACACCGTCCCACTCATCAGGCGGGGGCGCTGCAAGATACTCCCGGCAACGCTCCTGGTAGAGCCTTGAAGTCTCATCATCATAATGTTCCACGAGTTTGCAAAAGATCTTCTCGGCCTTATCAAACTCTCTTTCTCTATACATATTCAGGCCAGCTTCAAAATCGTTCAATATCCCGGATTTATCGGTCATCAGCTCATATATGACTACCGGAAGTTGCTTGCCCTTCACCCTGACCCGATCTACCTCCCTGAAGGAAAATCGCTCGTCGTTCACCGACTTTCTGGCATCCTCGCTAACAAGGATATGTGTACCGTAATACTTGTTCAGACCCTCAAGGCGGGAGGCAAGATTGACAGAATCGCCGATTGCGGTGTAGTCGAAACGAATATCGGCCCCCATGTTGCCTACAACGGCTGGCCCGGTATTGATCCCTATCCCGATGTCAATCGTATTCATCCCTTTTGCACTGAACTCCCTGTTCAACTCTGACAGAGTCTCCAGCATACGCACTGCCGATCTGCAGGCAGCAGCAGGGTGGTTGATGAGATCGAGGGGAGCATTATAGATAGCCATGACCGCATCACCGATAAACTTGTCAAGTGTACCCTTCTCATCAAGGACTATACGGGTCATCGGGTTCAAATATTCGTTCAGCAGGTGTACCAGCTCCTGAGGTGACAGCCCTTCGGAAAGAGTGGTAAAGCCGCGTATGTCGGAAAAGAGAATCGTAATTTCGCGCTGCTCTCCTCCGAGCACCAGCTTGTCCGGATCTTTTTCGATCTGCCTGACCAGGTCAGGAGAGACATAACTGCTGAAAGCTTTTTTCAGGCTCCGCCCTTTCTTCTCGACGATCAGGTTCCGGTATGCTTCGGAACCTAGCTGGGAGAGGGATAATGAAAGTAGCGGATAGAACAGGGTGGTATCAATCATAAATCGGCTGAAGAGGAGATGATTAAACCCGATGAACACGACCGAGAGAGCGGCAAAGACCCCCAGGCCGGCCAGGGTGCCGGGGACAAGGCTCAGGAGAAAAGCGAGGATCACCGGTAGTGCAAGCATGGAGAACATCTCAAGTGCGGCCGAACGGCCGTCCTTGACGATAAAGCGACCCTCGATACTGTTGGCAGCTACCGTGGCATGGAGTTCCACTCCCGGCAGAGCAGAATCGAAAGGGGTGTTCCTGAGATCGTAGATGCCGATTTCAGTGGCCCCGACAAAGGCGATGGAATCCTTCAGAAGATCAGATGAGACTCTCTTCTTAATTACATCTGCTGCCGAGACTGTTGGAAAGCTGCCGGTAGGACCGTAATAGTTCAGAGTAAGTTCACCGTGCTCATTGACCGGGAGGGTATGCCGCCCCATTGACAGGGTGCTGACACCGAAAATGGCGACATCGAGCATTATTTCGGATTTGTAATGATAACGGAGGGCCTTCAAGGCCAGTGACGGGTAAATATCGCCGTTATAAAGCAGCAGCAGGGGTGACTTTCTGAAAACTCCGTCACTGTCGGGAAACTGGTTGAAAAAACCGAAGTCGAGCGCCTTGGCGCCTAATTCAGGGATATTCAGATTGAGATAGCTGTATTCACTGATCGGGATGGAATTAACACCGCTGTCGATCTTCAGCAGCTTTATTTTAGAGGAAGAAAACTGTTCAAGGGCAGCAGGGTCAACGGGCTGCTCTTCCTCACGGAAGAAATACCCCATGACGACATTCCCGGCAGCGCCCATGCTCTCTGCCAGAGCCCTGTCGCTCCCCTCCCCTTCAGGTTCGGAGAAAACTATATCAAGTGCCGTAACCTTGACGCCGTAATCAGCCAGATTCTTTACGAGTTCGGCGATCCTGCTTCGAGACCAGGGCCAACGCCCAAGCTCCATGATGCTTTTGTTGTCAATCGCTACAATGACTACTTTCGCAGCGGGCTTTACCGGACCTCTAAGAAGAAAACGTGAATCCTTGAGCTTGTTGTCAAGGTGCTGGAAAAAAGGTGGCGAGATACGATAGCCGGTAAAAACCGCAAGAGCCGCAACAACCCCTATCAGAATGAATAGTATCGATTTTTTCACGATGGCTATTTATCGGTTGTGAGCAGATTCAGCATTGTCTCGACATTACCCCTCTGCTTCCCTTCAGGATACTTCTTCAGATACTCCTTGAATCTTGCCTTTGCCTCTTCCTTGAAGCCGAGTTCGAAAAGGGTCTGACCGGTGAAGGCGAGAGCGGTCTCAGCCTGCTTGAGAGCCGGATACTCCTCAAGCACCAGGAGGTACTCGGCTAATGCAGCTTCGGAATTGGAAAGAAAGCGTGAGTAGACTGAACCGCGCTCAAGATGGGAATCTGAACGGATTTCCGGATCCTTCGTCAGATCAAGAGCTATCTGGAATACCTGGAGTGCCGCCTCATGTTTGCCGGAATCGGCCAGATAGTGACCATAGTTGATATTCCAGCGGGCGATGATGCTGGAGAGGTTGTCAGAAGCAAGCCATTCGGCGGGCGGCACAGCCGAGGTTACCCCTTCGAATGCCTTTTTCGCATCAGCAAGAGGGCTGCCCGGCTCGACTTTCACCGGTTCGAGCGGAGAGTAGCCGCGCGTATTCTGGGTCATGGTGCCAGGAAGAAGCGGTGGGGTGACGTCCTCTCCGGAACCGGACACCTTGACAATCCCTTCATTGCCGAAAAAAACATTCGCCGGCCCTTCGGCCATCATCAGAAACTCGGTGCCGCGTATTCCTGCTACGGCAGTTCGGCTGCGGACTTTAATATCGGTCTGCTGTCCGCCAAGCTTTACTACCGAAGCTCTCAACTTCCCTTGGGTAAGAGTAAAGCTCCCCTCTTTCTTATCTTTTCCGACCATGAAACTGGTCAGTTCAAGCTCACTGTTATTGGCAATGGTAAACTTGCTCCCATCAGCAAGGGAGAGTTCTATCCACCCCTTCTTGCCGGTCTTGACCCAGTTCCCCTCTTCAAGTGACTGTCCGTTTTTCAAATTGACATATTTAATGTTGTCGCCAACCCTGAAAAGCACTTCACCGCTGGTCTTTGATACCATGCCTACTACTGCAGCAAAAAGAAGATTGGGGACAAGAGTCAAGATAGTGAGAAGAAGGACTAAAAGGCGCATTTTATACCCCCCTGGAACTGGCTGTCAGATATGCCTGAACCTACTGAATAAGCCCAAACATGCACTCTGTCAAGCAATGAATTTTGATTAACTATCACCTCTCCAAAAGATTCCGGATACGAGAAAAGCCAGGTCAGAGCCGGGCTTCAAAAGTGAATCACTTTATTTACAACCCGCTCTACCGATTGAGCTAATGGGGAATTTCAACTTTTCGCGCCCCCCTGTATCTTCCGCTCTATCTGCTGCTCCACGCTGCGCCCCTGCTCGTCCTCTTGCACCGCAAACAAGAACATAAAACGCTCCGCACAAGATTCTTGCCATTGATAGCCGACCTGGTTTTTTTCACGGGAGTCATCGTTAGTTTTATAAACCTCGCCCTTGTACTCCACTACCAACACGCGGCCATCGGTCAGTTCACAGACGAAATCAGGATAGAAGTAGTCGGTTGAAGTCGGCAGCCAGAAGGAGAAGCGGTCTTCCTTGTCCACGTTACGCACCCACTGCTTTACCGCCGGATGGGCGTCAATAGCCCGAGCGCAAAGAAATTCCTCAGCAGGTTTCCCTTTCTCTGTTTTTTCGTGTAGATCGTGAATTACCGGATAGTAATGCTTTTTAAAACGGTAGCGGCCTGTATAGTACGGCGGGCGGGCCGGGTAATGAGTGGGGTGGAAAGTAAAGGCATAACGAAAGCTGCCTTCGAATGGCGGCGCTGCCAGAAAGCCGGGGAGTGATCTCTGAAAGCCGGCTTTGATGGCCGCTTTCCGGCGCCGTTCAATTTCTCGCCGGATTGCCTCCGTCAAGGGATATTTAGTCCGTACCAGAGCTGTGAGAGAAAGGCCGCGGTCTGCCTGCAGATGGCGCATCAGGGAGAGTAGCCACTTGTTGAGTATGGGCCTTGCCACGTCTCTTTGCCGACATTCCCGGTTCAGCCAGTAGATCAGATCGTTTTCGGAAGTGTGTGCAGTAACTTCATTCAGATGCAGCTGGCCGCTGTCAGTCTCCCCATAAACAATTTTACCGCCTTCAAGGTCGATCTCGAACGCTGCACCGCGCTCCACCAAGGAAAAACCGGCCAAGCTGACCTGCTCGGTAAAAAGATCAAAATCACCAAGATCGGAAAGCAGCTGCTTTTCAACCGGCTGCAGTTCACCCTCCCAATTAAGGCAAAGCTGCGGCAGCGGCGCGAAGCGTTCTCCCCTCGCTGAAGGGGCTAACAGCGCTGCCTGGCGGGTACGCTCGATGTCGATTGCATCCTTCACCCCCTGCTGCTGGCGGGCATTGCAGGCAGTCAGCAGGAACTCTTCGACCTCTTCGGACAGCTCACCGCGCACAATCGCCGTTGCGCCGGAGGTCGTCGGACGGATTTCCAGAGTCTCTTTCAACGTCTCGGGAACCGGCGCAGTCGGGATAGCCGGAAGAGAAATAAACGCCTCGGCAGGACGTGGGCGGGGCTGCTCGCCGCCACCCGGCAGGGGCAAGACGCTCTGCACCGGCGCTATGGCCTGGGCAGCTTCATATGCTTCGAAGCCCATGTTATTCACCAACCGGTCGGCCAGCTGATCCGCCACCCGCGCAAACCCTTGCGCCACGATGTGGGCATAAGCCTTGGCCAGCTCCACCTGCTGGCGCGGCCTGGCATAGGGCATGCGCAGAACCCGCCCCAGTAGCTGCTCCACGTCTTTTGCGCTCCTGGCATCCTGCAGGCTGCAGAGCACATAGGCAAAAGGGCAATCCCAGCCCTCTTTCAGCGCCTCAATAGTGATGACAAAACGGATCGGGCAGAGCGGATCTGCCAGGACAATACCATCCAGCTCCTTCTGGTCGCCGGTTGCCACGGCAATTTGCTTCCGCTCCAGTTTTTCACCGTCCGGGCTGATCAAGTGATCCAGCAGTTTTTCTACCGTGACCTCGCCGTTTTTCGCTTCCGCCTGGAACAGCAGCACAGGGCGGATATAATCCGGCTCCCGCGCTGCCAGTATCTCCAGACGGTCACGGGTCAGGATGGCGTCGCGCACGGCATCCTTCCAGCCGGTCGGATGCTCCATCAGCACGATTGGCAGCTTGATCATATCTTCCCGTTGCAGGGCGCTGGCGCCGACATGGTAGATCACGTTGCTATTGGCGGCCGGGGTGGCGGTCATTTCGATGACACAGGCCGGATGCAGGTTTTTCAAGGTGCGGAACGCCTGATCGGTGCGGTTGTTGTGCGCCTCATCCACGACGACTATAGGCCGGTTGAGCGTCAGCCAGTTGGCCAGCGAGCTCTTGACTCGCCCCAGATCAGAGGCAGTCAGGTAAGGCTGGGCAGCAATATCCGCTTCGGTCACCCGGTCGAGCCGCGCTTCCTGCTGCGGCGTCAGCCCCTGGAAGTGGCGGTCAAAGCTTTCGTCAAAGGAGTAGACGGTCCGCTGACTCTTTTCCTTCACATTGAAGGACTGGATAGTTGCCACGACAATGATGGCCGATTGTCCTACCTCTTGTGGACCCACTGTTGCCAGATCATCCAAAGCGCAAACCCGGACCCGTTCGCCGAAATAGCTCGTCAACGCCTCCCGGCCCGGTTGGCGCGGCGTGGAAAGCACTGCCAGCGTCTGACTGCGAATGGCGTCGGACGGCACCAGCCAGAGCACCACCGGCGCTTCACTGTCCTGCAGGGTTTTTCCTACCCGCGCCACCGCATGGGCCGCCAGAAAAGTCTTGCCGCCGCCGGTCGGGATGCGCACGCAGACAGCAGGGGTATCCCCCAGTGCTTCGGCATTGTAGGCTGCTTGACTGATTTGTCCCTGTTTCTCCAGCAGTGGTGCGCACTCCTGCCACGCCCCGGCTAGTCCGGTCATGCGCAGTTGTCTAAAAAAACCGTCAAGCGCAACGAGTGACTTTTCCTGATAATCCTTGAGTATGAACATAATCAGCGCGCCTTGATGTCGTAAGGGATTTGTTTGAAGGTGATCCCGGCCTCACGCAAGCGGGCTTCACCCAGCCGGGTGGTTTCGCCGTAGATGATCCGTGGACCGTCGTGCGGATGCAGCTCTGCCAAATGCGCCAGTATAGCGGAAGTCAGCACATTGCCCCCTTGCGGGCGTCGGTCACCTAGAATTCCGTTGTAGAGGAGATAGTAGGCGGTGTTGTTGTGGATGCCGAGAAGGGGGGTGGCTATGTTCCCTTCGACTCCGCTCAGGGAACGCTGATTGAGCAAAGTTGGCAGGTGGGTGAGCGGAGTCGAACCCCACGGTTCACCCGTCTCGAAATGCCACAGATACCCGGCCAGCGCTGCAAAGCGGACATTGGGATGAATGCCGCCATCAGCGTCAAAAACCGGCTCTCCCAGAGTATGAAAGCGAAAACCGCCACCCCCTTGCCACTCTACAGCCTTGGAAATTCCCCCCTGTTCGCCGTCTATGACTTTTTGCAGACGCGGCTGGCAGTGGGTAACAGCGTGCTCCCCCATTTCAATCCCGATCCAGCGCCGCCCCATTTTATGGGCCACGGCAGCGGTTGTGCCGGAGCCAAGGAAGGAGTCGAGGACAAGGTCGCCGGGGTTGGTGGCTAAGGAAATAATCCGTTGCAGAAGTCTTTCTGGTTTAGGTGTAGCAAATGCCGTATCCGCTCCGAATAAATCGTTGATTTCTTTTTTAGCTTCTTGATTATGCCCAACATCTGCATTTGTCCACCATGACCAGGCTCGCACTCCTTCATGTTCAGTCAAGAAAGTTTTGGTTCGTGGACGTGATTTACCATCTTTCCCGAACCAGACTCGTTTCTCATTCACCTGTCGTAAAAATTCGCTTTCAAGGTTAGCCCAGCAGCGTCCGGGTGGTGGCTCATATTCAACGCCCGCCGAAGTCATCAATTTATACATTTGATTCGGTCGCCATCCTTGTGCTGTGAAGTCCGTAGAAGTCCACGGGCCACGTGGATCATTGTCTGGGTTCTTGAATTGTGCTGATTGGGTGGGAGATAGAGGAACACGATTTAATGCGAATTTGGCGTTACATTTCGAGTAGAGCAATAAATGATCGTGCGCATCACCGATGTGAAGGCGTGCATCTGGTGAAGTTCGTTTTTGCCAAAGTACGTTGACAACAAAATTCCCCCGTCCAAACACCTCATCCATCAACACCTTCAGATAATGCGCCTCCCGGTCATCAATGGAGACCCAGATACTGCCATCCTCCGCAAGCAGCTCCCGCAGCATCACCAGACGGGGATACATCAGTGTCAGCCATTGGGAATGCTCCAGCTTGTCGTCGTAGTGGGTAAAGGCCGATTGAGTGTTGTAGGGCGGGTCGATGTAGATGCACTTCACCCGCCCCCGGTAAAACGGCAGCAGGGCTTTGAGCGCCAGGAGGTTATCGCCCTGGATCAGCAGGTTTTCAGCGCCGGCATCGCCATGGGCAGATTGGAATTGCAGCAAGTGGTAAGGAACTTGAGCGGCGCTGTTAGTCGCCTGGCTTTTGTTCACCCAATCAAGAAAAGGCATCAATTAATCCTTGTGACGAGTAGTTATTCTTTACAGAAAGTGCCGGGGAAAGATTGCTCACATTATAACGCACATAGAAGGCTGTCAATGAGGGTTCATTCGGTCACGCCGAACAGATTTAAAATCTCGATAAATTCATCAACAAAGTCAGGCTCTAAGATCCGACTTGTTCGATTCAGACTATAATCAATCGCATTGATTTTCGGGTTTTTTAGATAAATATCCTTGGCATATTCTTGGGTCTTTACAGTTGAAGTAATAATCTTTTGACCGTCAATTTCCTGCAACTTTTCAAGTGCATATGCTTCTTTTTGGCTAGACAATTCACCATCACGGAACGAATCAATTACTATTGGGAAGGGGTGACCCAAAACGGATTTTATTGCGAATAATTTT
>JBGQLM010000094.1:0-16479 GCA_041500085.1 Geobacteraceae bacterium | reverse complement strand
GACTACCGGCTTCTGGAGTGCGTCACCCCGGAGCAACTTGATCAGATATTCACTCTTTTTACCCAGACCACTGTCGCCGGACGCCGTCTGGTAATTTTCGATGAAATCCAGAACGTGCGCAACTGGGACCGCTTCGTTCGCACCTTGTACGAACGGGAGGACGATCTGGAGCTCATACTGACAGGCTCCAATTCCGAACTTCTGTCGGCAGAACTGGGCAGCAACCTGGCGGGACGTTTCATTGAGTTTTTCCTGTTCCCCTTCAGTTTTCGGGAGTTTTTGCTCTACCGCGATTTATTGCCGAAAAACGCACGTGAGTTTGACCGCCGTCTGCCAGCCATAAATCGCCTCTTCAGCGAATACCTGGGGTATGGAGGGCTTCCCGAGGTGTTTGACATACCGTCAGGCGAGGCAAAACTTTCCTATCTCTCCGGCGTGTTAACCAAGGTGGTACTGGATGATGTGGTCAAGCGCTTCAGGGTGGAGCATGTAGGACTATTGGAAAAGCTGTTGATCTATCTGCTGGCTACGGTGGGCAACGTCACCAGCTATGCCGCTCTGGTCAAGAAGAGCGCCGCCTTGGGCGTCCCTCTGAAGAACAGTACGATTATCGATTATGTCTCCTACTTGCAGAAATCTTTCGCCCTGTTCGAGACAGGAAAATTCAGCTGGAAACAGAGCCGACACTTCGCAACCTCCCGGAAATACTATGCCGTCGATACCGGTCTGGCCAGTATTGTCCGTCCGGTCGAGGAGAACCGCTCCTTTCGGCTTGAGAACATTGTCTTTCTGGAACTCAAACGGCGCGGCGCGGAGGTTTTCTACGGTTCAAGCGACAGCGGCAGGGAGATTGATTTCCTGACCAGAACAGGCGAGGGATGGGAGCAGTATCAAGTGGCAGACAGACTGACTGACGAGAACCGCAAGCGCGAGCTGGGCGCCTTTGCGCTGGCAGCGCCCCACCTGGGCAGCGGCCAGGTGCTGCTGACTCTCGACGATTCCGAGGATACGGTGAATTATGAGGGAATCGAGATAAGGCGGCGAAACCTTGTGCGCTGGCTGGCGGGGTTATGATGGTGATATTTCATGGGTCGGTCTGGTGGCAGCCCGGCAGTGACGTTCAACCGTACTTTTATCAGCAGTCATCCGCTTTTTCCGCTTGTACTGTGTGCTATTAAAGATTTTGAGGTTTTCGATGCCCCGCCGTACTATCCTGACATTCCTGCTCCTGACCTTGGCTACTCCTGCCCACGCCATGCACATCTCCGAGGGGATTCTGCCGCTTGGCTGGGCGGCTCTCTGGTTTGCGATCGCCTTGCCTTTCGTCGCCATCGGCTGCAAAGAATTGAGAAAGCTTTCGCGGGATGATCTGGCCATGAAACCGCTGGTCGGGCTGCTGGCCGCGGTCGTATTCATCATCTCCTGCATGCCGATTCCCGTCCCTACCGCCGGCACCTGCTCCCATCCGTGCGGCACCGCCATCTCCGCAATCCTGGTCGGGCCGCTGGTCAGCGTGCTGATCAGCACGGTCGCGCTGCTGATCCAGGCGCTGGTAATGGCTCACGGGGGGCTCACGACACTCGGCGCGGATATTTTCTCCATGGGGATAGTCGGATCTTTCACCGGCTACGCTGTTTTCAAGGGTTTACGCCGGTTCGGAGCCTCGCTCGGAGTGGCAGCCTTCTGCGCCGGAGTATTCACGGACTGGGCAACGTACATGACGACTTCACTTGAACTTGCAACCGGTATCCGGGGGAGCGAACCTTTTCTTCCCCTGTTCACTAAAATAATGATAGCCTTTATTCCGACCCAGCTCCCCCTTGGACTTCTGGAGGGGGCAATGACAGCGGGCATGGTAACGCTGCTCGCCAGGAAAAGACCTGACCTTTTGGTTAAAATGAAGCTGTTGCCAAGTATGTAGTACTCCCCCCTTTGAAAAAGGGGGGCTGGGGGGGATTTTCGCTGCGGCAAAATCCCCCTAAATCCCCCTTTTATAAAGGGGGACTTTTCACCTGGAGAATATAGATGCCTGCCCGTAAACGCCGTCTGAAAATACTGATGCTCCACATGATTCTTCTTCCCACCCTTATCTACACCCTCTCCTTTTTCTCCCTGGCTCCCAAATCATGGGTTGGAGTAGATGAGGCGGTGGTGGAGAAGGTTGCCAAAGAGCACGGAAGGGAGGCCAAACCTCCCCTGGTCAGCACCGATAACGGGGACATCCTCCTGTTCATCTTCCTTCTTGGCGGTGCGGTCGGAGGCTTTGCCGCCGGCTATTGCTGGCGGATGCTGGTAAGCGAAAGAAAAGAGCAGTCCCAAGGGAAGATACAAAGCCCCTAACAGTTCAGTAGCAAATCATAACTCCCCCTGTCCCCCTCTTACCTTAAGAGGGGGGAACGTGATCGGGATCGGGAGTGTTTAGCAATAATTTCACATACATTTACTCTCTGCGTCCCTCCCCTTAAGTTAAGGGGAGGACAGGTGGGGTTAGAAAATGTGCTGAATAGGTTCAAAAGGACAAACGTATGGAATATGCCGAAATAGTCAAATTCCACGGCCACAGTTGCCCCGGCAGCGCAATCGGTTACCGGATGACACTTGCAGCCATGAAAATGCTCGGCGTTACCCGCTCCGGAGATGAAGAGCTGGTGGCGATTGTCGAGAACGATGCCTGCGGGGTCGATGCGCTGCAATACCTAAGCGGATGTACCTTCGGCAAGGGAAACCTGATCTTCCGAGACTATGGCAAGCCGGTTTACACCCTCTTTTCCCGGACCAGCGGCAAAGGGGTCAGAGTACTGTTTCTCGACTCAGCTCTCCCGGAAGAGGTAAAAAGTGACCGGAGCAAAAAGCTGGATTACATACTCTCTGCTCCTGATGATGCCATCATTTCAGCCAAAACTGTTTCAATAGATGAACCAAAGTCTGCAAAAATCTACCACACACTCAATTGTGACCTCTGCCATGAATCGGTCATGGAGACCCGTCTCAAGTCTGTCAGAGGCCGGATGCTCTGTATACCATGCTCGATCGAATCTGCTTGTGAATAAGCAGGACCGGTAATCGTAATGAAGAATATCAACTCGCAAAGTTCCGGCAACCATCCCCTCTGCAACGTAGATGCACGCGTGAAGCTCTTTGTCGCCCTGTCTCTGCTACTGATGGTGGTGAGCAGCAAAGGCTTCATCTTTCCCCTGCTGGTTGGCGGGACAAGCCTGGGAATCTGCCTCTACCTGAAGGTTAGAGCCCGCCTGCTTCTGACCCGCTTTGCCGAACCGCTCTTCATAGCCGCTGTCGTTCTCCTGTTAAAGGCACTTGGCACTGGAGACACTCCTCTCTGGAATATTAACCTCCCCTTTGTGGAAATTACTCTCTACAAAGAGGGTCTCCATGAAGGCTTTCGACTTGCCACCCGTATCGTAGGAGGCGTTGCAGTTGTGGCTGCTGTCGGTTTCGCAACGACATTCACGGAACTGCTGGCAGCGCTTTCATGGTTCAGAATCCCCCGCGAAATCACGGAAGTAGCCATGTTTGCCTGGCGTTATCTGTTCGTGCTCGGCGACGACGCCCAGGTGATTCACGCTGCCCAGAAAAACCGTCTCGGCTATGTGGGGGTTCGCCGTTCGTTCCGTTCCTTCGGAACTCTCAGCGGAGCGCTGGTCATCAAGGCGTTCGATGCCAGCCAGACCATGACGACCTCCATGGTGCAGAGAGGTTACGACGGCAACATGCCGATGCTCAGGCACCGGCCGCTCCATTGGGAAGAGCTTCTCCCGGCGGTCGCTATTGTAGCGGCGATGGGGGCTTTGTGGACGATATAGCAAGGCTCTCGATCGATATCAACTCGTTCCGGTATCCCGATGGAACCGTTGCCCTTGCCGATGTAAGAATAGATATAGCTGCGGGCGAATTCTGCGGGCTGCTGGGGGCCAACGGCTCCGGCAAGACCACCCTGCTGAAGATCATGGACGGCCTCATCCGCGACTATCAGGGCCGGATGCTGCTTGACGGCAGCGATATAATCAAGCTACATCCGCGTGACATCTACCGCAAGATGGGACTGGTCTTCCAGAACCCTGATGACCAGCTCTTTGCAAGCTCGGTTTACGAAGACGTCGCCTTCGGCCCGAGAAACATGGGATTTGAGGAATCTTCGGTCGCAGAGAAAGTGGCTACGGCACTCGAACAGGTGGATGTGGGAGCTCTTGCCGCAAAGAATATCCACCACCTTAGCTACGGCCAGAAGAAGCGGGTCTGCATTGCCGGACTTCTGGCCATGGGGCATGGCATCCTGCTCCTTGACGAGCCGACCGCCGGACTCGATCCGATGGGCGAACAGAGGATGATGGAACTTCTGACCAGGCTTAACCGCGACAGCGGGGTAACGATCGTCATGGCTACCCACAGCGTCGATCTGGTGCCTCTCTTCCTCGACCGGTTGCACATCCTGAGCCGGGGGAGAGTCGTCCGCGGCGGCACCCCGGAAGAGGTGTTTACCGCACCGGCGGAGATGGCCGAGGTGAAGCTCCGGCTGCCGCATATAGCCGAGCTGATCCACCAGCTGAAACATGGGGAGCAGATGCCGTTCCGGAAGATACCGCTGACAATCGGCGAAGCAAGGCGGGAGATCATAGAAATGATGGAAAGAAGCAGCGGGGAGAAGATATGAACCACACGGCAATTCTGATTATGGCGCACGGCAGCCGGATAGCCGAGGCAAACGAGGCGGCGCTAGAAGTCGCAAAAATGGTACAGGGGATGACCGATATCGACATCATCGAAGTCGCGTACCGGGAGCTCCATGAGCCGAATATCCAGCAGGGGATAGATACCTGCGTTGCCCGGGGGGCGAAGAAAATCCTCCTGATACCCTATTTCCTCTTCATGGGCGCTCATGTCCAGCATGATCTTCCGGAGGAGATCCTGGAGGCGCAAAAGCGTCATCCGGGACTGGAGATGACCATGGGACCGCACCTCGGCGTTCACCGCAAGCTTGCCGAGCTCGTCGTGGAAAGGATCGCCGAAGGCCTTACCTTCGCGGGGTGGCACTGATGTCGGTCCATATGAAGCCCGAGGAGATCGAGGCGGAATCTTTCCGGGCCATCGATCTGGAAGCGGGTCCCCACCAGTGGTCTCCCCCCGAGTGGGCCATCGTCAGGAGAGCGGTTCATACCACTGCAGACTTCGAATACATCAAGACGATGTTCATGTCGGCTGATGCGGTAACTGCCGGGATAAGAGCGCTCCTTCAGCGGCGGGGCATCGTAACCGATACGACCATGGCGCTTTCCGGAATCAGCAAACCGCGCCTCGCAGCATTCCAGATCTCTGCATCCTGTTTCGTTTCCGATCCCGAAGTGGCTGCTGAAGCCGGCGCACAAGGGATCACCCGTTCGATAATCGCCACCCGGAAAGGTACGGCTGATCCGAAGAACGGGATCTTTGTCATCGGCAACGCCCCGACCGCACTTTTCGAGTTGCTGCGGCAGGTACGTGAAGAGGGTCTTCGTCCCGACCTTGTTGTAGGGCTTCCGGTCGGATTTGTCGGAGCCGCGGAGAGCAAGGAAGAGCTCGTAACTGTCGCTTCCGGATACGGGATTCCGTTCATAACGAACCGCGGCAGAAAAGGGGGCTCGAATGTGGCGGCAGCTGTCATGAATGCACTTCTGATACTGGCCCTGAGCAAAAGGGTCTCTGATTGAAAAAAGAGTTGAAATACGGCTACACGACCGGGGCCTGCGCTGCTGCGGCAGCCAGGGGGGCAGCCCTCATGCTGCGGGAACAGCGGATCGTCGACGAAGCCGAGATCCTGCTGCCTGCCGGGAAACCGGCCAGGTTCAAGCTTCATGGCCAGAGCCTTACTGACCGGAGCAGCTCCTGCTTTGTGGTCAAGGATGCCGGAGATGATCCGGACATAACCAACGGCGCCGAGATCCATGCTTCTATCGATGTCGAGTATTTCGTGCCGCACCGGATCGATCTTCGAGGCGGCACAGGTGTCGGAAGGGTCACCAAGCCGGGGCTTGCCGTCCCGGTAGGCGAACCGGCGATCAATCCGGTCCCGAGGAGAATGATCCTGGAAACCGTCAAGGAAGTTCTGGCGATGCGCTGCATGCCTGCTGCCTTCACCATCACTATCTCCATTCCGAACGGCGCTGAGCTTGCAAAAAAGACCCTGAACGAACGTCTCGGAATCATCGGCGGACTCTCCATTCTCGGAACCACCGGGGTGGTAAAGCCGATTTCAACAAAAGCCTGGACAGACACCATCGACTGCTCGATTGATGTTGCGCTTGCATCCGGCGCTGAAATCGTTATTCTGTCTGCAGGGAGAACGAGCGAACTGGCAGCGCAGAAGTTTCTCGGAATCGGGAAGCCCCTTCCGGAAGAGACCTTCGTCATGATGGGAGACCATGTCGGCTACGCTCTCTGCTCCTGCAAGGCCAAAGAGGTGAAACAGGTCGTCATTGCCGCCCAATTTGCCAAGCTCCTGAAGGTTGCCTGCGGTCACGAGCAGACGCACGTATCCTCTTCCGAACTGGATTTACAGGTGTTGGCGGAGTGGTGTTCATTCGAACCTCGAACCTCTAACCTCGAACCTGTTGCCCGACTCGCAAACACTGCCCGGCAGGTTCTGCAGGATTCCGGGAACGATCCGGAGCTTATCCGGATGGTCTGCATGAAGGCAAAAGAGTCCGCTACCCGGATGGCTCCGGGGCTGCAGATCGAAGTTCTGCTGGTAGGCTACGATTCGGAAGTGTTGTATTACGGGTAAGTCAAAACCTTTAATAGAACACGGAAAAGGCGGAAAAAACTGATACCGGCCGATTAAACTTAAAATCATTATTGTTTTAAATCCGTCTTTATCCTCAGTTTCAGATTTGATCCGTGTTCCATTGCTTTAGACTTTTTGGAGGTTCCCATGTCTCAGCAAAAAATCTATCTCGTCGGCGCCGGTATCACCGGCTGGGAAGGGTTCGGCAGCAAGGCGCTTGAGGTTATCGGCAAGGCCGAGGTGCTGATCGGTCATCAGCGCCATCTTGACAATTTTCCCGATTTCGCCGGGGAGAAGCTGCTGCTGGATGATCTTTCGATAATGCTCGAATCCCTGAAGAACTCCACACGGCGGACTGTCGTACTCGGCTCGGGCGATCCGAACTTCTTCGGCATTGCCCGTTTCTTGCTCCGGAATCTCCCGAAAGAGCGGATAGAGATTTTCCCGAATGTCACCAGCGTGCAGTATGCCTTTGCCCGGATCAAGGAGCCCTGGGACGATGCGGTCTTTGTCTCTGTCCATGGCCGGGGTCTCGGCAGGGCAATAGACAGGATAATCGCCTCGGAAAAGGTGGCGATCCTTACCGACAAAACCAACACCCCCGCAGCTATAGCCAGTGAACTTATCGAACGGGGCGCCGAAGGCTACGATGCCTGGCTCTGCGAGGATTTGGGACGTCCAGAGGAGAAATTCACCAAAACCGATGTAAAGGGTCTTCTTGACCTGCCTGCCTCGGAATTGAACATCCTGATACTGATCAAGACCTGGGAACCGAATCTGGTCAACTATCCGCTGATCGGCATCAACGACGACGAGTTCGCTACTGTCAAGAAACTGATAACGAAGCAGGAGGTCCGGGCGGTAACCCTGGCCAAGCTCCAGCTTCAGGACGACTTCACTATCTGGGATATAGGTGCCGGAAGCGGTTCGATATCGATCGAGGCGAGCAATCTCGTGCCAAACGGCAAACTCTTTGCCATAGAACATAATCCCCACTGCATCACTTTTATCCGCGAAAACCTGAAGAAGTTTGCCGCCCGCAACGTGAAGCTGATCGAAAGTGAAGCGCCGGATGCCCTGGAAGATCTTCCCGATCCGGACAGGGTATTCATCGGCGGTTCCAACGGGATGCTCGAAGAGGTTATCGAGGCTGTTGACAAGCGGCTTAAGCCTGAAGGGCTGATTGTCCTGAATGCCGTGACCCTGGACACCCTGACCAAGGCGGTCGAATTCCTCGAAGACCACGGCTACACCGTCGAGGTGACCTGCGTAAACATCGCCAAGACGAAGGCGCTCAGCGATTACAAGCTGCTTGAGGCGCAAAACCCGGTCTATATCATCTCCGCCACAAAGGAGCGCTGACCATGGCGACTATCTACGCCGTCGGTGTCGGTCCCGGCGACCCGGAACTCCTTACCCGCAAGGCCGAGAGAATAATCCGCAACGCACAGGTAGTCTGCGCTCCTACCGGCGCTGCAGAAGCCGCCAGTTATGCCCTGTCGATCGTTGAGCACCTTCTCGACCGCTCCAGGCAGGAAGTCATCACCAGGGTTTTCCCGATGATGAAAAAGGGGCCCGAGCTTGAGGCGGCGTGGGAACAGGTGGCAAATGAGGTAACAGCGCGCATTGACAGGGGAGAGGATGTCGCCTTTATCACGATTGGTGATCCCTGCCTCTACTCGACCTTTCTCTACATCTACCGGATCATCCGGGAAAAACGGGCCGACATTGCCATTGAGATCATCCCCGGCATCTCCAGCATCAATGCCTCTGCTGCAGCTGCCGGCATTCCGCTCGGCATCGCCGGCGACCGTATTGCCATCATCCCGGCCGCGTTTGAAGACTATGAGTTGCGTAAGACCCTGAAAGAATTCGATACCGTGGTGCTGATGAAGGTGAGCCGGGTCTTTGACCGAGTCTATGCCCTCCTTCTGGAACTGGGGCTGGTTGACAAGGGGGTCTTTGTTCGCCGGGTCGGTTCACCCCAGCAGGAGGTAATCTTCGACCTCTCATCCCTGGTAGGGAAAGAGCTGGATTATCTCTCCATGCTGATTGTGCGGAGATAGAACACTAGGAGGAATGATGATGAGCAGAAAGTTCCTGTTTATTATGACGATAGCGGCGCTGTCGTTCGGTTGCAGCAAGTCAGACGAGCGCGCCAAGTACGAGGGGCGGAGCGAGACAAAGAAGCTGCAGGGTGCTGACGCGGCCGGCTACGATGGTACTGCGATCCGGAAGAGTGTGGACAATACTCTCAACAAGACCGACCAGCATAACGATACAGTCGACAAATCGTTGAAAGTGGAAGAGGGACAGAAGTAGCCGGACCGGTCGTTGGCCCTTCTATCTCGCCTCCGCATGAACCAATCCTGTTTTTTCCCATTCAACCGTGGCTAACTGCGGTTCCCAAGCTGATTCCCTACTCTCTTTTGCCCCTGAGTTTAGACCTCATATCTCCCAAATTATGCTCGTCACTTTAGCCAGATATAAGTATTTTTTGATTGCAGTGCATTTGACAAAGGGCGGTTCTCGTTTAAACTATACATATAGGCTCAAATACTGCCGAAGGTTCAGCTGTTCCTTAGGAGCGACGGCGGAACAAAGGATGGCACGACACAAGGCTTTCATTAACCGGCAACAATCAAACAAAGGAGGAAAGATATGAAAGGCATGAAAAACGTAATATTCACGGCATTCTACCTGGTTACGGCGGTCCTGCTGGCCGCCTGCGGCGGCGGAGGCAGCACCCCGGCGCCGACGACCGCGACGACCGCGACGAACGCAGTCGTCAACAAAGGGGTAATCGAAAAATTCGGCAGCATCTTTGTGAACGGCATCGAATTCAAGACCGCCGGAGCTATCGTGCATCTGCGGGATGCCAATGTCGACAAGAATCTCGGGACAGAGGCGGAAGTGCAGGACTTTCTGAAATCAGGCCTGAAAAAAGGGATGGTGGTTACCGTCAAGGGTTTGGTAGACGACAACGGTACAACCGGCATTGCCCAGGAAGTTGAGTTCAGAAACACCCTGAAAGCCAAAATTGACAGCGTGGACCTGCTCCATAACACCATAGTGGTTATGGGCCAGATAATCACCGTTGACGATCCTGCGAAGCTTACCGGCCTTGTTGCCGGTGATGTCGTAGAGATCAGCGGTCTCCCGGACGCCAATGGGCAGATCAAGGCGACCCACCTGGAAAAGGAAGCCGGCGTTGCCGAATTAGAGGCCAAAGGTTATGTCAAGCTGATCGCGGGGAGCACCACCAGCTTTACCCTTCTCCTCTCGCCAAACGCTCTCACTGGGATAACAGTGAACCTTCCGGCAGGCACAGCGCTTCCTGCAGCCGGCTCGTTCATAGAGATCAAGACTGCCCTTACCGCAGCAGGGGGAGTTGTCACCGCTACCAAGCTGGAGGTGGAAACCGAGTTGCATGCAGCCGAAAATCAGAAAGTGTCGATCGAGGGGATCCCGGCCAGCGGCACCGTGGCTGACTTTGTCCTCAACGGCCAGCGTGTACAGACCACCGCTACAACGGCATACGTCGGCGGAATCAAGGACAACTTCACCCTTGCCAGGAAACTGGAGGCCCAGGGTACGATCGTAGGCGGTATCCTGATAGCCGAGAAGATCACCTTCAAGGTCGTCAATGGCGGCCTCAGCAAAGGGATAATCGAAAAATTCGGCAGCGTCTTCGTCAACGGCGTTGAATTCAAGACTACCGGCGCAACGCTGCACCTGAGGGACGACAAGACCACCCCTGACCGGGTACTGCAGAGCGAGGCCGAGATTGCCGCCCTTCTGAAGCCGGGCATGGTCGTCAGCGTCAAGGGCGGGTTTGATAACAACGGTACGACCGGCATCGCACAGGAAATCGAATTCAGGAACACCCTGGAAGGTACCATCGACGATAAAGGGGTCGATTTCGTCACGGTCATGGGACAGAAGATCATCGTGGATGACAAGGCAAAGGCGGTCTTCGATACACTTGTTGTCGGCGATAAAGTTGGCCTCAGCGGCCTGCCGGATGATCTCGGGCGCATCAGGGCAACCCACCTTGAGAAGAAAGATCTGGCCGAATTCGAGGCCAAGGGGTTCATCACCGGTCTCAGCGGTAACACCTTCAGCCTCAAGCTGGATAAAAATGCCGCAGCCGGCATGACTGTAACCCTCGGCAGCGGTGTATCGCTTCCGGCAGGCGCGGTCGAAGGCTCGTTCGTAGAGGTCAGAACCGCAGCAGCAGCCGGCGGAGTCGTTACTGCCACCAAGGTAGAACTGCAAAACGAGCTGGAAGCCGCGGAAAATGAGAATATGGAGTTTGAGGGCTTTATCGCCAGCGGCACGGCGGATGACTTCGTCATTAAAGGCAAGCACGTTCAGACCACTGCTACCACGGCATTCGTCGGCGGGATCAAAGCCGATCTCCTCGTCGGCATGAAGGTCGAAGCGGAAGGGAAGATCGTCGGTGGCATCCTGATTGCCACGAAGGTCATGTTCAAGGACAACATCAGGATCGATGCGATCACGTCGGCAGTTAACGCCGCCACAACAACACAGATGAACATAACCCTCCTCGGCCACAAGGTGGTCATTACCAGCGCCACCGATTTCAAGGACAACTCCACTCCAGGCAATTTCACCCTTGCCACTGTGGCAGCCGGCCAGGAGGTGCAGGTCCGCGGCATCTTGGCGACTAACGGCGACATTATCGCCACCCGTCTGACGCTTATAGATGCTGCTCCTAACGCGGTGACTTTCAGGCCGTTCCTGCGCGGACCGGTAACTGCGAAGGATGCCGTGGCCGGAACGCTGACCATCGCCGGGATTACGGTCAATACTACCGGCGCCAGTTTCATTGACAACAAGGCCACAGTGCTTACCGCGGCTGACCTCTTCACCAAGGTCACCACGGACGTTACCGCCGTAAAGGTAACCTGGAATCCGAGTCCCGCCAGCACGACTGTGACCGTTAGGGAAGCGGAATTGGAGACCTGATCGCAATAACACCATAGATTCGACCCATGGGGGCCAGCCGAATCGGCTGGCCCTTCTTTTGCTGAAGCATGCGCCCGACTTGGCGGGACACTCAAACGATTTCACATTCAGCATAACGTACAGCTATCACATAACCCTTACCATCGTGGTTGCAGACGAGAAATCATTTTGCCTTGTGTCGGCAGTCTTGTGAAAGCTATATCAACGCTGCCGATTTTCACTTCAATTCCTGTTCAATTCATGCGAAAGTATCCCCGATGATCAGCCTCGAAACAACTCTCCATAAAGCAGAACATCATGAACCACTTAACCGGGAAGAGGCCCTGCTGCTCCTGCAAAAAGCCGACCTGCTGCAGCTGGGCAGGGCTGCCGACTGCATCAGGAAGCGGCTGCACCCGGAAAACCGGGTGACGTTTGTCATCGATCGGAATGTCAATTACACGAACATATGTGAATCCAAATGTAAATTCTGCGCTTTCTACCGGGACCACGGCGCACCTGATGCCTATCTGCTGGCCGAAGAGGAGATCTTTGCCAAGATAGAGGAGCTGGTCGAAATGGGCGGCACACAGCTGCTGATGCAGGGAGGGCTGCACCCCGATCTCGGCATCGACTGGTTTGAGCGGCTTTTCCGGAAGATCAGGCAGAAGTTTCCGCAGGTACAGAACCACTCCCTCTCCCCGGCTGAAATCACCCAGATTGCAAGTATTTCCCGGCTGTCGGTCAGGGAGACTGTCCGCAGGCTGAAAAGTGCCGGGCTCGACTCTATCCCCGGCGGAGGGGCCGAGATACTGGTTGACCGGGTCCGGCAGGAGATCTCGCCGAAAAAGATCGGCTGGGAGGGATGGGCGGAGGTGATGGCCGAAGCAGCGCTCGCCGGAATGCCGACGACCGCAACGATGATGTTCGGCAGCAGGGAGAAATCCGAAGATATCGTCGAGCACCTGTTCCGCATTCGCGAGCTGCAGGCTGCGGGTGGGTCGTTCACCGCCTTCATCCCCTGGACCTATCAGCCGGGCAACACCGAACTCGGCGGCAGCAGGGCAACCGGGGTGGAATACCTGAAAGTCCTGGCGCTCTCCCGCATTATACTGGACAACATACCCAATCTTCAGGCATCATGGGTGACCCAGGGAGCAAAGATGGCCCAGGTTGCCCTGTTTTTCGGCGCCAACGATCTGGGCGGAACCATGCTGGAGGAGAATGTTGTTGCAGCCGCAGGGTGCAGCTTCAGAATGAGTATGGAAGAGATGATCGATCTCATCCACGGCGCCGGCTTCATGGCTGCGCAAAGAACAACACTTTACACTATCCGCAAGGAATTCTAATTACAGAAAGACAGTATATGACCCCGATCGAGATGATCACCAGACCCGACCAGCTCCAGCTGGCAGTGCAGCACCTGAAAAATGAAAAGATTATCGCCGCTGATCTTGAAGCCGATTCGATGCACCACTATCGAGAACAGGTCTGCCTGCTCCAGATTTCAACCCCCAGCAAAAACTTCATCATCGATCCGCTTGCCTGCCCGGACTTTTCTCCGCTTGCCCCGATCTTTGCCGATCCTGATACTGTGAAGATCTTTCACGGCGCCGATTACGACGTAAGGATGATGTATCGTAATTTCGGGATAACGATTGAAAACCTGTTCGACACGATGATCGCCTGCCAGTTCCTGGGAGAGCCGGCGGTCGGTCTGGCGGCAGTGCTGAAGAAGCGCTTCAGCGTCGATCTCGACAAGAAATATCAGCAGGCGGACTGGAGCAGAAGGCCACTCCCCCCGGAAATGCTCGATTATGCCGCCAAGGACACGAGCCTCCTGATCCCTCTGTATCGTGAACTGACCTCGGAACTGACCGCAAAAGCGAGACTGTCATGGGTAAAAGAGGAGTGTGAAATACTGAGCAGGGTTAGGATGACCGAAAGGAGTGACGAACCTATTTCAGGCCGCTTCAAGGGCGCAGCGAAAATGAAGCCGCAGGAGTTGGCGATCCTTGAAGGAATTCTCCGTTTCAGGGACGAGGAGGCCGAGAAAAAGGATCTTCCCCCATTCAAAATCTTCGGCAACGAAGCGGTCAGGGAGATAGCTGAGCGCAACCCCTCCCAGCTTCATGATCTGAACGGTATTTCCGGTCTCTCACCCAAACTGATCGACCGGTACGGGAAATCTATTCTCCATGCCGTAAAACTGGGAAAAGCTCTTCCCAAGGAGTCTCTGCCGATCTTCAAGAGCAAGAAGAGAAGTGAACGGAGCCAGCTTCAGGACGAACGGCTCAACAGACTGAAAGAGTGGCGCACCAGAAAAGCCGTCGAGCTCTCCATCGATCCCGGCGTTCTAGTCAACAATGCGCTTCTGGAAGGGCTGTCGGAATCGGCTCCGGCATCAAAGGACGATCTGAAAGGGCTGAAAGGGTGGCACTCTGCCGTTTTCGCCGAAGAGATCTTTGAACTCATAAAGGATTGAAGGATCGAATCCTAGCCGACATCTCCCCATACATACTGCAGGATCGAAACGACAGCCAGCCCGGCAGTTTCGGTCCGCAGAATTCTCTTCCCGAGTGAGACCGGGATAAATCCCAGGTCGATCGCTAGCGCAGTCTCTTCCGAAGTAAGTCCGCCTTCAGGGCCGATGACAACTGAGATCGTTTCGGGCCTCTCCACTCTCTCCAGAACTTCCCCCAGCCTCAGATCCTCTTCGCCTTCCCATAGGAGAAGCCCCAAAGAGGAGCCATTGCTCCGCAACGCCTCTCCGAGAGATCCTGAAAAACTGACAGCAGGAATATCTTCCCGTCCCGACTGCCTCGCCGCCTCCTGAACGATCCGCTCCCAGCGGGAAAGCCTTTTTGCAAGCCTTTCATCTTCGAGTCTCGTGACCGAGCGCGCCGCCTGGAAGAGCTCGATTCTCGCGACCCCCAGTTCCGTGCACTTCTGCAGGATCAGGTCCGTCTTATCTCCCTTCGGCAGCCCCTGACAGACCGTTATCCGGGGGGAGTCAACGACTGATGAGGAGTACCTGGCCGAACCGATCTCGACATGAATGCCATCCTTCCCGATCGCGGCTATTTTAGCTTCCGCTTCATGCCCTGACCCGTCAGCAAGGCAGATTTGATCCCCGCATTTGAGTCTGAGGACCGTTGATATATGCCGGAAGAGCTCCCCGGCAATAACGCCCCTGTCCTGACTGAGAAACCCGGGCTCAACGAAAAAACGCCTCATTCAGAGCTCTTTTTGAAGACTATGCAGCACCACTCATCCTCTCTCGTGACCGAGTCGAGGGAGAGTAGTGGTGTGGAAAATCCAGAAATGACGAACTCTTCACGCTCCAGGAGGATTCCGGAAAGGATCAGAAAGCCGTTTTCCGCCATCCTTTCCACGAGCGCTGTCTTCATCTTCACCAGTTCTTCGGCGAGAATATTGGCAATTACTATCTGATACCCTCCCCCCGCCTCGGCAAGCGGGGTTTCTGAAGCGGTCAGGACTTTCTCTACACCGTTTATGGCGGCATTCTCCCTGGTAACCTTCACTGCAATCGGGTCGATGTCGACGCAGGTGACTTTCCCGGCGCCGTAAAGTGCCGCTGCTATTCCCAGCACTCCCGAACCGCAGCCGACATCAAGGAGTGCGGTCTCCCCGATTAGTGACGAAGTTTCTTCAGTCAACAGCTTTTCCATTGCCTCAAGGCAAAGGCGGGTTGTCGCATGAGTGCCGGTACCGAAGGCCATTCCCGGATCAAGTTCCAGTACAATATCGCCATCTTCCGGAGTGAACAGTTCCCAGGAAGGCTTCATTACCAGACGCTTGCCGATTCGCGTCGGCTTGAAATTCACTTTCCATGAGTTCGCCCAATCCTCTTCCTTGAGAAGCGAAACTGTCGGAGGAATATATGAGAATCCCGGGAATGAGGGACCGACTGAGAGCAGATAGCTCTCAAGCTGTGCCAAACTCTCTTCAAGCCGCTCGTGGTCCGGGAGGTAGCCCTTGACACTCTTGAACTGCTCGGCAGCAATATCATTGACATCGAATGTGTCAACCGTCCGGTTTTCGATACTGACACCGTTTCCGGTGAGCTCGAGGAGAAAGTCAGCAAGAGTTTCCGCCATCGGTTCAGGAACAGTGCAGGTTATCTCTATCCAGTTTGTATCTGTCATCTCCAAACCTCTCATGAAAAGCTGTCGCCTACAGTTCGGTAAACCTAGCAAACCGACCGGAATATCGCAATAAAAACCTTGACAGGGACGCCACTAAAAATGTAATTTTCATTAAACATATAATGTAGGAAATTTCATGAGCGATCGACCGAACATCGAGCAGGTAGTTGCTGCCGCCACATCCCTGACACCCGAATTGCTCGGAATTGTCCGTGCCCTCTACGAAAAGCCGGAACTTCCGCTTATGGAGAAAAATGCGGCCGCACTCCTGACCGGGATCCTCCTGGACAACGGATTTGAAGTATCCAAAGGGGTTGCCGGGATGGAGACCGCTTTCATCGGGACCAGCGGCAGCGGCAGCCTGTCAGTCGCCCTGATCGCCGAAATGGACGGGCTTCCAGGACTCGGTCATGCCTGCGGGCATAATATCATAGCAGCTGCTTCGATCGGAGCAGCGCTCATCCTCAGCAAGCTTCTCCCTGCCGGGTCAGCCAGGATCAGGATTTTCGGCACGCCTGCCGAAGAGCTCGGAATAGGGAAGATCGAGATGATAAAAGCCGGCTG
>JBGQLM010000093.1:0-16717 GCA_041500085.1 Geobacteraceae bacterium | reverse complement strand
CGGGTTCTGGTGTAACGCCCCAATCTCGGTCCCAGCAGAAGCACCGCCGGAAGTGCCAGCCAGCCGCCGATGGAGTGGACGACTACGGAACCGGCATAATCGTGGAATTCAGCGCCGCCGAAGCTCTTGAACAGATCCTGCAGCAGGGAGGCGTTCTTGCCCCAGATCAGGGATTCGAATAGAGGGTAGGCCAGTCCGGCAAAGATCGCGCCTGCTATCACCTGAGGCCAGAATTTGGCGCGTTCGGCAATCCCTCCCGAGATGATCGCCGGAATGCAGGCGGCAAAACAGAGCAGGAAGAAATAGTGGACAAGGTCATACCCCTGATTATCCATCAGGATCTGATCTGCAGGCTTGAGAAAGGAGATGCCGTATGCCAGAGGAAAGCCGATGAGGAAGTAAACGATCGTGGAGACTGCCCAGTCGGTGAGAATTTTGACAAAAGCGTTAACCTGGTTCTTTTTCCGGACCGTACCAACCTCAAGAAAGGCGAATCCGGCGTGCATGGCAAAAACCATGACTGCGCCAAGCATGAGAAAAAGGACATCGGTACTGTTTCTCAGCCCGGCAAGAGATGCTGCTGATTCCATAATTACCCCCGTTGGTAATATTTTGTTCACGGCCATTGTGAACATCCGCTTTTGCGAGCAACATCTCTGCCAAGTTGTTATGACGAGTAATTACGGGAGATTATCCAGGGCTGTAATTTGCGACGCCCTTTTTGTGATTAGAAAACAGGCAGTGCTGATTATTAGTGAGGCGTTTTTCAAAAACTGAATGCGGTGGATTTTTTTGGCGAGCGCCGATATAGTTTTGATCAGTCTCAAAAAAAAACGGGGTGAATATGGGGCAAAAGGTCAGAATTCTGCCGGAGCAGCTGGCAAACAAGATTGCAGCAGGTGAGGTCGTCGAGCGTCCGGCATCGGTAGTTAAGGAGCTGATCGAAAACTCCATAGACGCCCTCGCCACCGAGATAATCGTTGAAATAGAGGATGGTGGAAAGCGCCTCATAAAGGTCACTGATAACGGCTGCGGCATGTCCAGTGATGATGCCCTGATGTCCCTGGAGAGACACGCAACCAGCAAGATCTCCTCCGACAGCGATCTGTTCTCCCTTGCGACTCTCGGCTTCAGAGGTGAGGCAATTCCGTCCATCGCTTCCGTCTCAAGATTTTCCATCGCAAGCCGCGAACATGAGTCGGTTGAAGGGGTGGAGATCTATGCGGAGGGCGGTTCCATACGGGATGTGAAAGCCTGCGGCATGGCTCCAGGAACCTCTATTTCGGTCCGCAGCCTATTTTACAATACCCCGGCACGGCTCAAGTTCATGAAGAGCCGCGAAACCGAAACAGGACATATCGGAGAGGTTCTGAACCGGCTTGCCCTTTCCCGCCCGGACATCAGATTCGTTGCCGCTTTCGACGGCAACGTCACATCGAGGTTTCTTGCCGGGGAGATGGAGGCGCGCGCGAAAGAGGTTATGGGGGCTGCTCTGGCAAAGGAGCTTTATCCTTTCGAATCTGAAAAAGGGCCGGCTTTACTCAAGGGACTTCTGGGGAGCCCTTCTGTCAGCAGGTCTGCAGCGTCAAGCATTTATACTTTCATAAACGGCAGGTATATCAGGGACAGGGTCGTACAACACTCTCTGATGCAGGCTTACCGGAACGTTATCGAACGTGGCAGATATCCGGTTCTGGTACTTTTCATCACCATCCCTTCCGAAGATGTCGATGTGAACGTTCATCCGACAAAACACGAGGTCCGTTTTCGGGAACAGTCAATAGTGCACTCCGCCATCCAGTCCGCAGTTGAGGAGGTGCTCCGTGATGCTCCGTGGGTAAGGCAGCCGGCTGAGAGGAGAGTGTTTCCACAGGCTGCTGCAAAACCGGGCAGCGCGAGCATTTCCCGGGTCGAAGAGGTGAAGGATGCTTTGTTGCGGTACTCTGCCCAGGCGCATCCCGCTCCGGAATACCATGCAACGTTTCCGTCCCGGATCGATTCCGGCAACATCCCGTCAGTTGCGGATTCCCGGCCTGACGAACCGAAAGTAATCCCGCCAGACGGATATTTCGCTTCGCTCAATGTCATAGGACAGTTCAGCTCTTCCTACATACTCTGCCAGGATGAAAACGACCTTGTTCTCATAGATCAGCATGCCGCTCACGAGCGAGTCGTCTTTGAGGAGCTTCGAAATAATTTTGCCAAAGGGCGGATCGAGGGGCAGAAGCTTCTTTTTCCGGAAACGTTCGATCTGTCACCGTCAGAGAGTTCAGTCATCAAGGAGCACATGGATACTCTGGGCAAACTGGCCTTCGACCTGGAGCATTTTGGCGGGAGCACCTGGCTTTTAAGCGGAATCCCTCTTATCCTCTCCGGTCAGGAGTACCTGAAAGCGCTTCGGGATATTATCGAAGAGCTTGGCGGCGTCGGATCGACTACCGTTATCAATGAAAAAGTTGAAGAAATGCTTTCTACTGTCGCTTGCCACAGTGTTGTCCGCGGAGAGTGGCAGCTTTCCGGAACGGAAATCAGGAACCTCTTTCAGGGTATGGACAAAACGGATTTTGCAGGAAACTGTCCGCATGGCAGACCGGCCGTTGCCAAAATCACGAAGCGCGAGATAGAGAAACTCTTCAGGCGTACTTAGTCATACTTGATAAAAATGTCCGCATAGAGCGGATATACTCCGTTGCGGCTGCTTTTGTGCGAAGCCAGGATTCAACAACTTTTCACAACCCTGAAAAAATATGTAACGATTATGCGGACAATGTTGTATATTTTTAAATTCTAAAAAAAATGAAAATGATGGTAAATAAAAGAAATATATTGTCATTTTAAAGACAGTACCGCCTGGAGTCGATAGAGTGAAGATTGCATCGGAAGCTGCTCACGTTTCAGCAAGGATAGCCCTTGTAGTCGGAGGAAGTAGAGGTATCGGTCGTTCGATAGCGTTAAGGCTTGCCTCTTCCGGGTTCCATATCTGGCTAACCTATAAGGGGAACCATGAAGCGGCAAATCAGGTTAAAGTCGAGATCGAGGCTGCCGGCGGGAGTTGCGAGATTTTTGCTTTTGACGTAGCCAGCTATGAAGAGACGGAGAGTGCACTGGCCCCCCGCCTCGAAGGCTGTTCTCCAGAGGTCCTGGTTTTCAATTCAGGGGTTGCCCGCGACAACCTTCTGATGTGGATGACGAGGGAGGAGTGGGACACAGTTCTTAGGACCAACCTCGACGGATTCTTCAACGTGACCAGGCAGATCGTATTCTCGATGTTGAAGGCTAAGAAGGGGCGGATCGTGGTAATCTCCTCGACCTCCGGGCAGATCGGGCAGGCCGGGCAGGTAAACTACTCTGCATCCAAGGCCGGTCTGATAGGTGCTGCCAAGGCGCTGGCCAGGGAAGTCGGCAAAAAGAACATTATTGTCAATGTCGTTGCCCCCGGTTTTATCGAAACAGATATGACTTCGGACATCCCTGCAGGGCATGTCCTTCCCTTGATCCCCTTGAACCGTGTCGGAAGCGTGGATGATGTCTCTTCGGTGGTCAATTTCCTTTGCACCGAACAGAACATGTATATTCACGGCCAGGTTATCGGTGTCAACGGTGGACTGGCAATGTGACAGAATGAACTCAAGGCTTTGCATGCTGTTTAACTGGAAATCCTGACGATGAAAAAATATGACGACATCGTAGTCGGCAGCGGAATCAGCGGCCTCACGTTAACCCTGCTCATGGCGATCAAGGGGCGACGTGTTCTTCTGCTGGAGAAAGCTCCCCGGATCGGCGGCTCCCTTGCGAGATTTTCCAGGGCCAGAATCCCGTTTGATACCGGATTTCACTTTACCGGCGGTTTGAATGACGGCGGGATAATGTCCGAGATACTCTCTCTCCTGGGGATGAAGGAGATGGTAGAGCCTATATTCGTAACGAACGATGCCCAGAGCCGCTTCGTTTTCGAATCTTCCTCGCAGACTTTTGAACATCCGGTCGGGCTCGAGAATGTCAAGGAGCGCTTCAAAGGCTATTTCCCTGCCGAGGCTTCAGCGATCGACAGATATTTCGGGATGGTTACTTCGGTCTGCAGCAGAACCCCTTCGATGAGCATTCAGGACAATCTGATCTCTCCGCCTAATCTTGAAGAAGACTACATATCCCTTGACGCCGTCCTGAAAGGTCTGACGCAGAGTACCTTGCTTCGCGGTCTTCTTGCCGGTTATGCCATGTGTTATGGTGCTCGGCCGGAAGAGGTCTCCTTTGCCAATCATGCCAGGATGGTCCAGAACTTTTACGACTCCATAGCTTTTGTCAGAAACGGCGGAGACGGTTTCATCGATGCCTTCAGGCAACGGTTCAAATGCTTTGATGTCGATATACGATGCAATACAACCATCTCCGAATTTGCCGATATTTCAGACAGCAAGGTCTCGCGTTTTATCCTGGACAGTGGAGAAGAAGTCACTGCTGAAAACTGTATCCTGACCATACATCCGAAAGAGATCCTGAAGCTCCTCCCCTCCAGAGCCTACAGTCGTGCTTTCGAGAGCAGGGTCAACTCTTTTGAGCCGTCCACCGGATTCTTTTCTGTTTTTGCCAGGATCAGGCCCGGTTTGAATGATCCCTATCCTGATGCTTCAGTCGTCTCGCTCTTTCCCGAAGATGATGTCAATACCCTTCTCAGCCCTTCATACAAAGGGCTTCCGGCACTCGTCGTCATCAAGTCGCCTGACACTTTTGACTCCTCTGCCGGGAAAGGGGTATGTATCCTGGAATCATCTCTGGTTGAAGATGTAGCCCCGTGGAGCGATACCAAGCTCGGCAGGAGGAGTCAGGGGTACCTTGACTACAAGGCGGAAAGGGTTGTAAAAATCAGGGAACATGTTCTGGCCCAGCTTCCTGATTACCGGGATTGTCTGGAATTTCTCGATTCCGGATCATTGCTCACATTCAGGGATTACCTTTTCAATCATGACGGAAGTGCCTATGGCATCAAGCAGAAGATGCAGCAGTTCAATCTTATCGGCAGACTTCCGCTGCACAACCTTCACGCAGCCGGCCAGAGTTCGCTTCTGCCCGGAGTCCTGGGGGGTATGATGTCTTCCCTGATCGTCGGGCGTTCATTACTCGGGAGAGACGAGTACGGAAAACTTCTCGTAGGAGCAAGATGAACCTGAAAAGAGTCGTCATAACCGGTATCGGCGTTGTCTCGCCTTTTGGCCCCGGCCTGGAGCCTCTTATGCTCGGTCTGAAAGGGGGGCAGAACACAACGCGCTATATGGAGGGGTGGGACCAGTACACAGGGCTCCAGAGCCTTGTCGGAGCGCCTGTTGAAAACCTGGACGAAAAGCGCATCCCACGTCTGAAACGCCGATCCATGGGAAGGATGAGTATTTTTGCCGCATATGCTGCGGATGAGGCTCTGCTCGATGCCGGTATAACGCTAGGCAGCGAGAACCTCTTGAGGGTCGGATGTGTCATCGGGTCATCAATGGGGAGCGCAAAGAGCATTAATGATGCTTTCGAGACCATGCTTCCGGACAAGGATCTGAGCCGGCTGAACTCCACGATGTTTTTCCAGTGCATGTCGCATACCGCCGCTGTCAACACTGCCCAGTATCTCGGGCTTGTCGGTACTGTCATGGCTCCGGCAGCTGCCTGCGCATCGGCGCTCCATTCGATCGGCACTGCCTATGACCTGATAAGGCTGGGGAGGCAGGATCTTGTTCTTTGCGGAGGTGCAGAGGAGTTGCATCCGACAGTGACCGGCTCCTTCGATATTCTCTTTGCCACTTCGACAAAGTACAACGATTCACCAGGGCAGACCCCCCGGCCGTTCGATCGCGACAGGGATGGACTGGTCTGCGGAGAAGGCTGCGGGTTGCTTGTGCTTGAGGAGTATGAAAGGGCCGTAAAGAGAGGCGCCAGGATATATGGAGAGGTTACCGGATTCAGCACTACCGCAAGTGGTCTTCACGTCAGCCAGTCGAACAGGGATTCCATGGTAGTCTGCATGCAGCAGGCACTTTCAGAGGCCGCAGTTTCTGTAAAAGAGATTGATTATATCAATGCCCATGCAACCGCTACCATTCAGGGAGACATGGAAGAAGCGGAGGCAGTTCGCGAACTTTTTGGAGACAAGGTTCCGATAAGCAGCCTGAAAGGAAACATCGGGCATACGCTTGGCGCTTCCGGCGCCATAGAACTGGCTGCCACACTAAAGATGATGGAAGAGGGGGTCATTTATCCCACTCTGAATCTGGAGAACATCGCGCAGGATTGTGAAGGGATTCAACATGTAATGGAGCCGGTCAAAAAAGTGGTCCGGACGATACTGAAAAACGGCTTTGCATTTGGCGGGATTAATGCGGCTATCGTATGCAGAAGCTTATGAAGTGAAGGGGGAGTAATGACTGAACAGGAAATAATTGAAAAGACCAACAGGGTGTTTGAGGAATCTTTTGAGATCGAGCCAGCACGCCTGATTCCCGAAGCCCATATTTTCACTGATCTGGGACTTGACAGCCTCGATATAGTTGACCTGATCGTGGCTCTCCAGAGCAGTTTCGGGGTAAAAATCCGGACTGATGAAAAAGTCCGTGAAATAAGGACACTGGGTGATGTGTACCATTTCATCGCTGCCATCAAAAACGGTGAACAGGCAGAGTAAGCCTGATGATTGGTCGCTTGATGCTTTATCTTTTCAATTTCTATTTCTACACGCTTTTTCTGCTCTGTGTGATCGCCCTGATACCCCTGTTCACAATTTTTGTGGCAATTACCCGGGTCTTCTCGACTCATCGCAATACCATGAGGAGATTCAGGCGCGCCATGGTCTGGTGGGGCAGGGTGGTTTCGGCTCTTCCTTACCCGTTTATCAAAATCAGGTATGAGCTCGATGGTGCCAATGATATCAGTAAGCCGTTCATCTTTATCTGTAATCACAGGTCTGCAACCGATGCCTTTCTGATGAAGGTTCTGCCGCATGAGTTTGTCGAGATCGTGAATGACTGGCCGTTCAAAATCCCGGTACTCGGGTTTTATGCAAAATTCGCTGCTTTTCTCGACATCAGAAACATGACTCATGAACAATTTGTGGAGCAGGCGTCCCGACTTCTTCAGGAGGGTGTGTCGATTGTCTTTTTCCCTGAAGGGACCAGATCGAAAGACAGGAATATGGGAAACTTTCACAGTGCCGCGTTCAGGCTTGCATTGGAAACCGGGACGTCCTTGATACCGGTCTGTATGACGGGAAATGAGATAGTCATGCCTAAAGGCTCATCCCTGCTCAGGCCCGGAACTATTCGGGTGCGACAGCTTCCTCCTCTTGAATGGGAAAATATCAGTGGGATGACCCCTTTTGCCCTTAAGAGGAGAGTCTGGGATATGATGAACAGGGAGCTTTCAACCATGGAGAGTGCTGCGTGACGATTTCCCCGGTGAATGGTGAACTGGAGTTTCTCTCTGCTGCCGAGATCAGGCAGAAGCAGGAGGTTTTCCTCAGGCAGCATCTCATGTATGCAGCAGAATCGTCACCTTTTTACAAGCGACTGTTCGAATCCGGGGGGATAGAACCCGGTTCGGCGACAATGGATTCTCTCAAGGATATTCCGTTCACAGACAGACAGCTTTTCGGTGAACATAACAGCGATTTTCTTGCGGTGCCTATGAATGGAATCGTCGATATTGTCCTTTCGTCCGGCACAACCGGCCTTCCGACAAGTGTCATGTATACCGAGAAGGATCTCCAGAGGCTGGCTTATAATGAGCAGATCTCCTTTGCCTCATGCGGCATCACTCCGGAGGACATCGTCCTTCTGACCTGCACGATTGACCGTTGCTTCATAGCCGGCCTTGCCTACTTTTCCGGGGTAAGAAAGCTTGGTGCAGCTGCCATTCGAAACGGTCTGGCCAGTGTCGAAAGCCATCTCGAAATCATCAGGCGTCTGAAACCTACAGTTATCGTGGGGGTGCCGACGTTTCTGCTTAAACTCGGCAGGTATCTTGAATCCCAGGGGATCTCTTGCAGCAGCACAGGGGTGAGAAAGCTTGTCTGTATCGGAGAACCGATCAGGGACAGAAAACTCGGATTCATAAAGGCCGGAGAGGAGCTTGAGTCCCTCTGGGACGCTCGGATCTACTCGACCTATGCCTCTTCGGAAACAATAACGAGTTTTTGCGAATGTACTGCACAGTCTGGTGGACATCTTCATCCGGAACTCGCTATAGTAGAGATAATAGATGAGAACGGTCAGCTGCTTGGTGCGGATGAGGTCGGTGAGGTTGTCGTGACACCTCTCGGGATCGAAGGAATGCCCCTGGTCAGGTTCAGAACCGGGGATATCAGTTTTCTCATCGACAGCCCCTGCGATTGCGGGCGCAACTCGGTAAGGCTCGGACCGATACTCGGCAGAAAAAAACAGATGATGAAGATCAAGGGCACCACCATCTATCCAGAGTCTATTTACGCTGTTCTGGACAATATCCCCGGAGTAAGTGAGTACTTCATTACAGCTTCATCGGATTACGATCTTTCAGACAAGGTCAAAATCTTTGTTGCAGTCAGCGACGCGGCCTGCACGGAAAAATTCATTCTAGACAGGCTTCAGGCGATGCTCAGGGTCACCCCTGAAGTCGCCATTACTACGGAAGAGACGGTCATGCGCTGGAGAAGCGCAGGAAATTCACGCAAGATTGTCCGTTTTATCGATGACAGAAAGGGAATATGACTACTTGCCAGACACGCATATACGGTTCGGAATTCTCGCAGCAGGAGATCGAAGAGGCTGTGAGCAAAGGAAAACTCCTCTCCATGGAGATCGAGTTCAACCAGACCTGCAACCTTCGCTGCATCTACTGCTACGCTCTCGACAACCCCGGCAACAGGAACGAACTCTCTGTTGACGAGTTCAAGGATGTTATCTCGCAAGCGTCGGACATGGGGGCGAGAAAGATAATAATCCTCGGCGGCGAGCCTCTTCTCTATCCGCAGTTGATGGAGATGATCACTTTCATCCGTGAACTGGGGATGGAGATCGAGCTTTTCACGAACGGCACCAAGGTTACCAGGGAGATGGCGCAGGCTCTTTATGACAATGACGTCAGGGTAGTCCTGAAGATGAATACCTTTGACGAAAGCCTTCAGGATACCCTGTCGGGCAGAAAAGGTTCGTACCAGCTCATACAGGAGGCTCTAGCCAATCTGAAGTCGGTCGGCTATCCATCGGAAACCCACCCTCTTGGAGTAAGCTCCATAATCTGCCAGCAGAACATCGAAGAGCTGCCCAGAATGTGGGAGTGGCTGAGAGATCAGAACATCCTCCCTTATTTCGAAATGATGACCCCGCAGGGCGGCGCACGCAAGCATAACATGCTTGAGATCGACACGAGGCAGGTCGAGGAGTTCTTTAAGCAGATATCAGAGATCGACAGCAGGAAATACGGCAATCACTGGGACCCGAAGCCTCCTCTGGTCGGAGGCGAATGCCTCAGGCATCAGTTCTCCTGTGCGGTAAACTCTGAAGGTTATGTACAGTCCTGTGTCGGTATAACCATACCGATCGGTAATGTGAGGAAGCAGCCGCTCAGGGAGATATTGAGGGACAGTGAAGTTGTCCAGGACCTGAAGAGTTACAGGGACATGATCAAAGGCCCGTGCGGCGAATGCGAAAAGCTCGACGTCTGCTACGGCTGCAGAGGCACGGCGTACCAGATGACAGGAGACTATCTTGCTTCGGATCCGATGTGCTGGAAAAACCTCGACCGTCGTGACGAAATCATGTTCCTCCCGGTTGATGCCGAACGGGTAGTTCCTCACAAACCGCCAATGCTCATGATAGACCGGCTTGTCGAGGTTCTGGAGAGAGCTTCTGTTTCAGAGATGACGGTAAGGGTGGACATGCCTTTTGTCTCTCCTGAGGGAGATCTCGATGAGGCTGCCTATCCGGAGATTATCTCACAGGCGATTGCCGCCCAGGAGGGATTCAGGAAAATCGGGAGCAGGAATCCGGAACTTGAGGGTTTTCTCCTTGGTGTTAAAAAAATGGAGATTTTTGCAGCTGCAAAGGTTGGCGACACGCTCAGGATATCCGTCTACAAGACGGCAAAATTCGGAGATTTCGGCATCATCCTGGGTGAAGTGTTCAGGAGCGACGAGCTCCTGGCAAAGGGCGAGATAAAGGTCTGGCAGAACAGCGGGGAGGCTGAAGCATGAGACTCCTTCTGATTATACCGGCACTTTTCATGTTGGCCGGGGTAGCAATTGCCGCTCCGGAAAAGAGCCCGCAGCAGCCTGCCGATATGGCTGCATTCATGTCCGAACTGGGGAAAAGAGCGTCCGATTTCAAGACCCTCAAGACCGATTTCACTCAGGAAAAGAAGATGGCCATGTTCAAGGAGAAAATGGTCATGAAGGGGCGGATATATCTGCAGAAGCCGAGCAAGATCGCCTGGCACGTGGATTCTCCGATCAGATATTCGGTTCTGATAACGGACAAGCTGATCAGGCAGTGGGATAGCGATACGGACAAGGTCCAGGAGATTTCCCTTACCAAGAACCCGATCTTCCAGAATGTTCTGAACCAGATGAATGTCTGGTTTTCCGGCAGCTACGGTTCGATGCTGGATACCAACACCGTCACGGTCCTGAAAACTGACCCGCTGGTCATCGAGTTCCTGCCCAAAGAGGGTAATATCGCCAAAAAAGTCATCAAGAACATAACCATAACCTTCCGGGCCGATCAGAAGTATCTCCAGCAGATCAGGATTCTGGAGAACTCGGGAGACATCACGACCATCCGCTTCTCCAATACCCAGATGAACCCGCCGCTCAACAGTACCAACTTTGAGGTCAAAGGGCGTGTTTGACCGGTATTTCCCGCTTTTATACGATTTCGTTCATCGCCACAAAAAGAGAGTCATCGCTGCTGTCATCCTGATCACTCTGCTCTTTGCCTCCACTCTGATCTTTATCCGTTACGAAGGGAACATCGACCTGATGCTTCCTCCCGATCGGGAGATCACCAGAAGTATGGACTTTCTGCGGGATTCAAACCTTTCGGACAAGATGATAGTCTCCCTGGCTCTGACCGATTCCTCGAAGGGGAAGAAAGAGCTCTTTCAGGCGGTGGATCAGCTTGCCGCTTCACTCACCCCTCCGCTGTTCAAAAAAGTCATGTCCGGATTCGCCGTCGGGAATGTCATGGAGGAGTTTTCCGTTCTTCAGTATGGTCCGCATATCCTGGGGGAGCAGGATATGGGTTATATTGAGACTCTTCTGACCCCTGAGAGCGTCTCTCAAAAGATGAAAGGCATCTATCTGCAGTCGATGCGGCCCGAGGGAATCTTCACGGCCTCCATGTCCCGCTCCGATCCGCTCGGGATAAGGATGCTGATCCTGAACAAGCTGAAAGCCATCCCGGCCTCCATGAACTTCGATGTGTCGGTCGATGATGGTCATTTTGTCAGCCGCGACGGCCGTCACGCCATGCTCGTCATTCAGACCGACGTCCCGATGATGGATGCGCAGAGGTGCAAGGAGCTTGTCTCGACACTGGAGTCAAAGCTGAAAGGCCTGCCGTCATATGTTGCTGCCGACATTGTCAGCGGTCATCTCCACACGGTGAGCAACGAGAAGGTCATCAAACGGGATATTACGATAGCCTCTTTCATCGCCTCTGCCGCCTTTCTGATCCTTTTCCTGATCATATTCCGCGATCCGAAGGTGATCTTCGTCTTCATCATCCCGTTCATCGCCGTGGTTTGGGCGATCGCAATCGCAACCGCCATCGAAGGGCGGCTCTCTTTTCTGGTCATAGGATTCGGCTCATCCATTGCGGGTATCTCGATAGACTACGGTCTACTCGTCTATATTGCGATGAAACGGGGAGCGGACGCCGCCCAGATGCTCAGGCTGGCAAAACTCGTCACCATTGATGCCTTTACCACAGTCTTCAGTTTCGTAGTCCTCTTTTTCTCCCTGATCAAGGGGTATCATCAGCTAGCCCTGTTCTCCATCCTCTGTGTCCTGATCTGCCTGGGCTTCTCACTCTTCGTTCTTCCTCTCGTCATCTCCTGGAAAGAGAAGACGCTTTCCGACGTCTATGCAGTCGGAGACCGGGTGAGGAATTTCAGGTGGCCGGCAAAGCCCTGTATTGCCGTATGGCTGGTACTGTCGACCGTTGCGCTCTATTACTCGACCTCAGTAAAATTCGACAGTGACCTGAAGAGGTTTGACGGGACAGCGCCCGCCATTCTCCAGATGGAGAAGAATTTCAACGAGATCTGGGGCGGCAAAGAAGCCCAGGCGGTACTGGTCGTAACCGGCAAAAACCTTGAAGAAGCGATGCAGGCGAATGATGTGGTGTTCAAGGAAGCATCAGCTCTCCTGCCGAAAGGCGAATTGTCGAGCCTTGCCTATCTGTGGCCCTCAGAAAAGACCAGGCAGGAGAATCGTGACCGATGGGAGAAATTCTGGAGGGGCGGCGGGGAGAAAAAGCTTAAGGAACTGATACGGAGCTCCTCCTCCGGCTACGGTTTTACGGAAGAAGCGTTCACCCCTTTCTTCGAAGGCCTGTATGCGAGCCAGAGGGAGATTCCGGTGGCAGACGGGGTCATGTCTCAACTGAAAGAGCGCTATATAATCAACCGGAAAGGGATTGTCCGGGTGATCTCGTTTTTTCCGGACAAGAAGGAGTATCTCGATGCGCTGGCACCGCTGGCCAACAGATCTCCTGGTACCTTCATCGTCTCCAAAAGGGCGATTTCAGAGTCGATAACGCGATTCACCCTGAAAGAGACCCGGATTCTGGCACCCCTCGCAATCTTCTTCAACATCCTCCTTGCCTGGCTTTTCTTCAGAAGCTGGAAAGAGGGGCTCATTGCCCTTGTCCCCCTGTTTACCGGCGTAGTCTGGTTCATCGGGATAATGTCGTTTTGCAACGTTCCCCTGAATATAGTCAACATCGTGGCTGCTATTGTCTCGACCGGAGTTATTGTTGACTATGGCCTCGGGATGACCTATGAGTACCGTTATAACCTGAAGCTTGGAACTGTCGTGGCGGTCACGCTTTCTGCCGCTACGAACATGATCGGTTCCGGAGCCCTTCTGTTTGCCAACTATCCTGCGCTTCTTTCGACAGGGGTCGCAATGGTGGTCTGCATGGTGACCGGATATCTCTCCTCACTGATCATTATTCCGTCGCTGGTCAGCCTTATGAAACCGGTAGAGAGTCAATGAAAAGGCTTGTCCTGATTACGTTTTTTGCCATGCTTGTCACCGGCTGTGCGACGGAATATTTCAGCCGGCCGCAGAAGGTATCGATCAGCGACATCCAGCCGGAGCAGCTCCTCGAGCGTTTTAAGGCCAATCTGCCTGAAACTGTCAGCTCATTGAACTCGGTTGTCTTCGATTATGCCGGGATTACCTTTCTGGGGCTCGGTTTTGTCGAGATAGACCGCAGCAAGGGCACTTTCAGAGTAATCTGTCTGAACCCGATGGGGGTCAAGCTGTTCGACCTTTCCGGAGACATGAACAGCACGACAACCAATTTTGCGATAGAACCGATGGCAAAGTATGGGGAGATAGGTGCTGCTGTTGCAGCAGATATCAGGCGGATTTATTTCGATCTTCTCCCATCTTCGAATGCCGAACCGCGAAGAGGTGAGTATCGCGTCATCTACGGCAGTGCGACACCGAACGGTTATCAGGAGCACATCTATGCCGGTGTCGAAGGGGATCTGATAGAAAAGAGATTCTATTATGACCAGTTTATCTCATGGCAGGTTACTTATCATGACTACCTGAACATCGGGGGGAAGCGCTACCCGCAGGGGATAGTCCTCACCAATTACCGTGACGGTTATCAGCTTGTCGTACGGGAGAAGGAGCACGAGGTTGAGAAAGATAAAGAGTGAGATCAGGGAATATATGGAGCCCGGGAAAGCTGAAGCCGCGCTTTGGGAGGCTTCTTTTCTCTTTCCCCCGGAGTTTGTCGCATTTCAGGGGCATTTCCCCGGCAGGGCGATCCTTCCGGGCGCATGTCAGGTACAGTGTCTGCTGACGATGCTGGAGGAGTTTACTGGTAAACCCCTTGTATTGAAAGAGATCGTACTGGCAAAATACATTACTCCGGTACTGCCTGATGAAGCAATAAAGGTCAGGCTTGTTGAGCCGTTGACTCCGGATTTTTCCGAAACGACCGTGAAAGCGGTCATTCTGCATGATGAAGTCAAGGTTTCCGAAATCCGGATTCGTGTATCCTTTCGGGAGAAAGTGGAGAGATGACCAGACGGAAGAAGAGCTATTTCGACCGGATTCCGGGTGCACCTGAGCCAGTCTCAGTCGAGATAAAACGTCGCGTCCGTTTCAATGAAGCCGATCCTATGGCTGTTATGTGGCACGGAAGATACCCGCTGGTTTTCGAAGAGGCGGCCGAGGAACTGGGGAGAGTATGCGGAATTTCCTACTCCGACTACCTGGAGGCCGGTCTCATGGGGCCGATAGTCTCCATACACATTGATTATTACCAGTCGCTGTATCTTGCCGAAGAGTACACAATACGTGCTTCCCTGGTCTGGTCGGAAGGGGCGAGGCTCAATACTGAATTCCGTATCTTCAAGCAGGACGGCAGTGTGGCAACGACCGGGTATACGGTGCAGCTCTTTACCGACAATGCTACTGGCGAGCCATGCCTGGTATCTCCGGAGATGCTCGAAAAATGCCGAAGAAGATGGCTGGCAGGGGAGTTCCATTGTCAGTATTAACACCGGTAATAGTCCAGGCCGATATGCTGACCCCTTTCGGAGCCGGGGCTGACCTCTGTTTCGAGTCGATTCTAGCCAAGCAATGTGCCGTTGCAAATGTGAAGAGGTTCAATACGGCAGAATTTACCTCACGGATTGCGGCAACGATCAGGGACCTCCGGTATCATGGTGAGACATCGCTAGTCATGCAGATGTTCGAGAGACTTTTTGCTTCATCCTGCCCGGGAATTCCTGCTGATGCGGCGCTCCTTCTGGCGACCACCAAAGGTGAAATAGACCTGCTGGAGAAAAGTCTGCTCGGTAAGGGTGGCGATCCTGGTGAGAGCCGTCTGGACAGGCTGCTTGCAAGAGTGACAGCACTTACAGGGGCAAAAGGCCCTGCGGCTGTAATGTCTGCTGCCTGCACCTCCTCTTCGGCAGCTGTTGGCCGCGCAGCAGCCATGATCAGTGCCGGGAAGTCGGAGTGTGTCCTGGTTGTTGCCTGCGACTGCGTAACAGAATTCATCTACTCCGGATTTTCATCACTCATGGCGCTTGATACTGCGCCTGCCAGGCCTTTCGATGCTACCAGAAAAGGGCTGAGTCTTGGCGAGGCAGTCGCCTTCTCTCTGCTCATGAGCGAAGAGCGTGCGGAACGCGAAGGCAGGAATATCCTTTGCGAGATCTCCGGCTGGGGGATGGGAGATGATGCCAACCATATGACTGGCCCGTCCCGGGCGAGCGAGGGGCTTATAAGTGCCATCCAGAGAGCTCTCTCTTCGGCCTCCGTTTCTCCAGCTGAAATCGATTTTATTTCCGCTCATGGTACCGGGACAAACTATAACGACGAGATGGAGATGCGGGCGTTCAGGGCTCTGTTCAGCGATACCACCCCGCCCGTCTACTCGGTCAAGGGCGCAATAGGCCATACCATGGGCGCTGCCGGCCTGATCGAGACAATCATTGCCATGAAATCCCTTCAGGCTGCAACTGTACCTCCGACCGTAAATCTTCAGTGCCCCGATGATGACGCCAAAGGCTGGGTTTCTTCCGAACCGGTTCCTTTGAAAAGAGCGAAGAGGGCGCTTGTTGCCAATTCGGGTTTCAGTGGAGTGAATACCGCACTGATTCTGAATCTTCCAACGGTGAAAGCATAATGGCTATTTCGATACTGGGGGCGGGATGGATAACCTCCAAAGGTTACGGTACGGTAAAATTGTGCGAGGAGCATCTCTTTGCTCCTGACGAGACGCTCTATACTGTTGCCAAAAATGGAATATTCAATCGTCCGGTCAAAAACTTTGGCAGACTCGACCGGCTTTCACGGATAACCCTTGCAGCAGTTTCTCTTGCCCTCAGGGACGCAGGTATCGACTCATCTCCGGAAGCCAAGAAGGATATCGGGATAGTCGGGACCAACGACCAGGGCTCCCTGGAGACCGATACTGCCTATTTCAGGGATTTCGTGGATAACGGACGCAAACTTGCCAGAGCGAACCTCTTTATCTATACGCTCCCGTCAAGTCCGATGGGGGAGGCCGCAATACATTTCGGTCTTAGCGGGCCTCTTCTGTACATGGCCGGAGCCGGGCGTTCCCTTGCTAATGTCATGGTTACCGCGGCTGAGATGATTGCCGGTGCAGAGTCCGCATTGATGCTTGCCGGTATGACCTGCGGCGATGAAGGGATTTACGCGGTGATAGGAGAGTCGAAGCATGGCGGGATCTGTTCGCTCGACACTGTTTTGAAGTCGGCAGCGGGTGACGCAGATTTAGAGAAAATTGTCACAACTATCAGAAGTCTTAAGAGAGGACAGTCAGAGTGAAAGTAAAACTTATATACCCGAAATGGCCCAAGCTCGAGCGCCAGACAGATTTCAATCTTCCTCCTCACGGGCCGGTCTGCTTCGCAGCGACCGTCCCGGAAGATGTTGAACTGGTATTTACCGACGAGCATGTCGATGAGATTGATTTCGATGACCAGG
>JBGQLM010000092.1:0-16821 GCA_041500085.1 Geobacteraceae bacterium | reverse complement strand
AGCGTCAGCTCAAACGGTTCAGTCTCTTTTACCTTGATTCCCGGCATTCATGTTCACCCCCCCCTATTTCAATTTCCAACCAGGGTAGGCCGGTCTTCATTACTGCAAAGGTTGTTAATAATATGCAAGGACTGATTCATTGTCAATACAATTATATCAGCCCTGCAACGATCATCTTTTTGGGACAGCTCAAGAACGGGATGCTTTCTCTTCAAGGCCGGAAGTACCGAAACGGCCCCGGAGTTCAAGCAGCACCTCATCAAGCGGAATGTCGTGATAAGCGAGAAGGACGAGTGCATGATAGAAAAGGTCGGCGGTCTCGTAAATTATCTCGCTCCGCTCGCCCCCTTTGCCGGCAATCACCAGCTCGGTGGACTCTTCCCCCACCTTTTTCAGGATCTTGTCGATTCCCTTGGTCAGGAGGGATGAAGTGTATGAGGTGTCGGAAGGGTTGGCCTTGCGTTCAAGAACAACCTTGTATAGCTCCTGTAGAACGAGATCATGTTCTTTCATAATCTTACCGCAACCCCTTTCCCCCTAAGATACTCCTTTGCCTCAGCCACCGTATGCTGCCGGAAATGAAAGATGGATGCGGCCAGACACGCAGAAGCGCCGGCAACGGCAAAGCCGTCGTACAGATGTTCCAGCGTCCCTACTCCGCCTGAGGCTATGACCGGGATCGAGACGGCATCGACGACCGCACCGGTCAGGGGGATATCGTAGCCGTCCTTGGTTCCGTCGCGGTCCATGCTGGTAAGAAGGATCTCGCCGGCACCGTATGACTCCATCCGCACCGCCCACTCCAGCGCGTCGATCCCGGTCGGCTTACGTCCGCCATGGGTGTAGACCTCCCACCTGTTCTCGCCGGGCACCTGACGGGCATCGATAGCCACGACCGTGCACTGCGAACCGAAACGCTCGGCAGCCTCCTTCACGAAGTCGGGATTGAACACGGCTGCCGTGTTGATGGAGACCTTGTCAGCCCCGGCGTTCAGCATCCTCCGGATATCTTCCACGGTTCTGATCCCGCCGCCGACGGTCAGCGGCATGAAGACACGCTCCGCAGTCTTCCTGACGACATCGACCATCGTATCCCTGCCGTCACTCGATGCCGTGATGTCGAGAAAGGTCAGCTCGTCGGCACCCTGTTGGTCATAGATCTCGGCGATCTCGACCGGATCGCCCGCATCACGCAGTTCGAGAAACTGGACCCCTTTTACGACCCGTCCGCCGGTTACATCAAGACAGGGAATGATTCTGCGTGTCAGCATATTAAAACCTCAGGCTAAGACTGAGGTTGAGGTAGTAAATGATTTTTCTCAACCTTAACCTCAACCTTTACTTAATTTTATTGCTTCTGCCAGGTTTATGGCGCCGCTGTAGATCGCCTTGCCCGTTATGACCCCGGTCACGCCGCTCGACTCTATGGCCATGAGGTTTTCGATGTCTTTCAGTGAAGAAAGCCCGCCCGAGGCTATCACCGGAATACTGATCGCCTCCGCAAGCTGGCGCGTCGCCTCGATATTCGGCCCCTGCATCATCCCGTCACGGCTGATGTCCGTATAAATGATAGCCGCAACGCCGAACCCTTCGAATTTTCTGGCAAGCTCGACAGCAGTCACCCCTGTTACTTCCGCCCAACCCTGCACAGCCACCATGCCGTTCTTGGCATCGATGCCGATAACGATCCGGCCGGGAAATTTGGCACAGGCCTCTTTCACGAATTCCGGATTCCTCTGGGCAGCAGTACCTATTATCACCCGGCCTATTCCGAGCGAAAGATATGCCTCGACGGTTGCCAGGTCCCGTATCCCGCCGCCGAGCTGGCTGGGAATAGAAATGGCCTTGACTATCTCCTCAATTGCTGCACGGTTTTTCGGCTCGCCGGCAAAAGCCCCGTCAAGGTCGACAATATGCAGCAGCTCCCCCCCCTGGTCCTGCCAGGCCCGCGCCTGCTCTCCCGGATGGTCGTTGAATACAGTGTCCCGCTCCATCAGCCCCTGTTCGAGCCGGACGCATTTGCCCTCTTTAAGATCTATTGCTGGTATAACGATCACGACATCTCTCCAAAGTTTTTGAGCATACGCAGCCCGGTTTCCTGCGATTTCTCGGGGTGAAACTGGGTGGCGACAAGATTACCCTTCCGTATCGAGGAGCAGAAATCAAGACCGTAATTTGTCAGCGTAGAGACAACCGAGGCGTCATCCGGCTTGACATAGTATGAATGAACGAAATAAACATCGGAGGAGTCATTGATCCCCGTAAAAAGCGGCGACGGAGCCTTGAAGCCGATCTGGTTCCACCCCATGTGCGGGACGGCGAGTTTCTTGCCGTTCTCCGTCATCCCTTCGGGAAACCGGACGACCCGGCCAGGGATTATATCCAGCCCCTTATGGAGTCCGAACTCCTCGCTCTCGGTAAAAAGGAGCTGCAGCCCGAGGCAGATCCCGAGAAAAGGCCGGCCATCACGGACGACCTTCAGTATCGGCTCGACAAATCCCCCCTGCTCCAGATTTCTCATGCAGTCCCGGAAAGCTCCGACACCAGGGAGAACCACCTTGGCAGCTTCGAGAACGACGCGCGGATCAGAGGTGACAACCGCCTCGAATCCGACCTTCTCGAACCCTTTTTGCACGGAACGGAGATTCCCCATCCCGTAATCGATTATTGCAATCATTTCAAAACCTCGTGTAGGGTCGAACGGCGTTCGCCCAAGGCGCATGCCATGCGCCCCTACAGTTTGCCTTTTGTCGAAAGAACTCCCTCAATCCTCTGATCCACCTGCGTCGCCATGTCGAGCGCCTTTGCCGTCCCCTTGAAACAGGCCTCCAGGACATGATGGACATTGTCGCCGTACTTGACATTGATATGCAGATTGGCGCCGAGATTGTTCACGAAAGCCTGAAAGAACTCGCGGCCCAGCTCGACATCGAAATCGCCGATCTTCACCTTCGGCAGATCGACATTGTAGACCAGGAAGGGACGGCCCGAAAGATCGGTCACCACCTCGGCCAGGGTCTCATCCATAGGCAGGCTGGCCTGTCCGTAGCGGCGGATCCCCTTCTTGTCGCCGAGCGCCTCTTTCATCGCCTGTCCGAGGACGATGCCGATATCTTCGACCGTATGGTGGCAGTCGATGTCTATGTCGCCCTGGGCCTCTACCATCAGGTCGAACAGGCCGTGGCGGGCGAAGAGATCCAGCATGTGGTCGAGAAAGGGGACCGAAGTGCAGATCTTCCCCTGACCGGATCCGTCCAGGTCTATGGAGAGCTTGATCCTGGTCTCCTTGGTAATCCGTTCGATAGAAGCCGTGCGGGACATAATCCCCTCCTTATGGCAATTCAGTCAGCCGATCTGTGTCAGTGCTGATAATGTTTTTTCCATCTCTTCCCTGGTGCCGATGGATATGCGCAGGCCATGTGCGAGCAAAGGGTCCGCAAAGTGACGCACCAGGATCTTCCGTTCATAAAGCCCGTCGTAGACGCGCTTGCCGTTCCGGTCGGGCGGAGTGGCGAAGACATAGTTCCCTTGCGAGGGAATCACCTCATAACCGATGGTGCGCAGCCCGGCCGAGAACCACTCCCGGGTCTCCCGGATCCTGGCGCAGCACTCCCTCAAATAATCCTGATCGCGAAGCGCCGCCACGCAGGCAGCCTGGGCCAGGCGGTCAAGATTGTAGTGGTCGCGGATCTTGTCGAGGGCGGCAATCACTTCCGGCCGGGCAATGGCCAGACCGAGACGCATCCCGGCCAGGGCATAACTCTTGGAAAGGGTGCGCGTAATCACCACGTTGTCGTACTTCTTCACCAGCTCCAGCGCATTGAAATCGGCGAAATCGGCATAGGTTTCGTCCAGCACCAGCATCCCGCTGCAGCGCCCTGCCAGCTCCTCGATGTACTCAACCGGGAAAGCCGGACCGAGCGGGGCATTGGGGGTGGTAAGAAAGAAGATCTTCCCTTCGTAGCGCTCCGGGAAACCGGCGATCCGGAACCCGTCCGTCAGGCCGAAGGTCTGCACCCGTGCGCCCTGGACCTCGGCGAGTGTGGCGTAGTAGGAGTAGGAAGGGTGAACGTAGCCAATCTCCTCACCTTCGGCGGCAAAGGCGCGGATCAGGTTGTTGAGCACCTCGTCCGAACCGTTGGCCATGATGATCCACGACGGGTCATAGCCGTACAGCTCTCCGGCAACTTCACGCAGATGCGAGCTGGATGCCGAGGGATAGGTATGCAGGCTGGCGCCGTCGGGGCCGAGTTCCTTCAGGATGGCCTCAACCACCTTTGGTGACGGCGGATAGGAGTTCTCGTTGGTGTTGAGCTTGATCCAGGCGGCAATGTCCGGCGGCTGGTAACCGGGGACGTAGCCTGCCATGGCGGCGATGTTGGGACGCAGTGGAATCATGATTTTAACCAGTTAACGGCAACAGAAAACTGCCGGAATGAGAGCCTTAGGGCTGTTTCGTCGCAATTCCTGGCGAAATGAAGCGTTAACAGCCGATACTGTCTGAAGCCCGCAGGGCTGAGTTTATCGGCTGTAGCGTCATGAGCCTGGAATTGCAGAAACGGCACGTCAGCTCGAATGCAGGCAGCTTTCTGCCGCCGGCATAAAAAATAAAAGTATCATGTCAAAGGGGGTTGAATCAAGGAAGAATCGGCCGCTGCCGTGTCAGAGCTTATATTGAACGGAAGGAACGCATCGAGACCGAGCCGAGCACGATCCCCTCTGCGAAAAATTCCACCTGTTCCCCGGGCTGAAGCAGCGCCAGCGCATAAAGGAGCGGGAGGTAGTGTTCATTGGTCGGTATGGAGAGCCGGGCCGCCTCCCCCAGCTCCGTGTAGTCGGCCAGCTTCTCCAGCTTTCCGGCCAGGATCAGTTCGGTCGCCAGCCGGTCGAACTCCTCTGCCCAGGGGTACGGCGTATCGTCCCCCCAGTGCATGAGCGGCAGATTGTGGACGAGATTGCCGCTGCCGAGAACCAAAACCCCCTCCTCCCGTAGCGGCTGCAGCGTCCGCGCCAGGGCCAGATGTTCGCGGGGAGAGCGCCTCCGGTCGAGGGAGAGCTGCACGACCGGGATGTCGGCAGCTGGATACATACGCCGGAGCACGGACCAGGTGCCGTGGTCAAGGCCCCATGACTCGTCCGTTGCCACTTCAGTTGCTCCGGCCAGTTCCCGGACTCTGGCTGCCAGCTCCGGCGAACCCGGCGCCGGGTACTGCACCCGGTAAAGCTCCTCCGGGAAACCGTAGAAATCATGGATGGTCCGCGGCCGCTCCATTGCCGTCACCCTGGCGCCGTCCGTCTCCCAGTGGGCTGAGACGCAGAGAATCGCCTTCGGCAGGGGGAAACGTCCCGCCTCCTCCCTCCACGATAAAGCAAAGGGGGTCTCCTCGATCGCGTTCATCGGGTTGCCGTGGCCGACGAAGAGAACCGGCATCATGGTCTTTGCTTCTTTTCTCATTGTCGTCTCCGCAGGTTTCAGTAAGCCCAATAAGGGCCGGTCCCCAGGGTGGAACTTCTCCCCTCGAAACCGACAAACACGTTCCGCCCGAAAAAGAAGGGGAGTCCCCAATCAAACCCGCCGATCCCGCTGCCGCCGACCTCGTTGAAAACATTGTTGCCGCTGCTGAGTAGAGCGCTCAGATTGCCGATCTGGAAGGAAACCTGATTGCTCGGCGAGCCGACGGGAGCCCCGGTGTTGGTGGCGGACAGCGATGTCGTGACCGCCGGGCAGTAGAAACCGGTATTGGGAGCCGGGCAGAGAGGCAGCAGTATTGGAGGTGCAGTAAAGAACAAGCCGTTGGAGCCGCTATCAATGAAGCTGTTGCTGAAGGAAGTGCCGTTGAAGGTAGTGGTGAAATCTCCGACCGCATTGGTGGGGAAAGTTGTCACCGCTACCGGAGTATTATTGGCCTGGGTCCCGATCCCCAGGACAAGAGTGCCGTCGACAGACGGGACTCCTCCCGTGGGGACGCCCGGCAGCTGCAGCACTACGCCGTTATTATCCTGGGGGAGCAGTGCTACCGGGTTCTGGACCTGGCTGGCAAGCGAAACCGTGGTCCCGCTGCAGATCGAACCGTTGCAGGCCGAATAGAAACCGTTATTCACGCTGGAGGCGCAGAGCCCCCCGCAGTCGTGCCGGAAGAGCCCGACTCCCAGCATACCGTTGAACCCGGCACCGGGAGTTGCAGGAGTTGTAAGGGCGTTCAGACAACCGCTGGGACGGGTGGCGAAGGTGCTGTCAATGACCTGCAGCGGCACCTTGACAATCGGTTCGCTCCCCAGGATAACACCTGCCGTCTGGACCGGTCCCCAGAGCGATGTGCCGTCCCCAAACTGGACACACTCGGCCAGCGCCCCTCCTGCAACAGTCGCCTGGGTCAGAGGAACATTCAGGGCCTGCCTGAAGATGCGGAGCCCGTAACTCCCGGTATCGAGCAGGATGTCGCTGACCACCTGGCAGTTTGAAGTTCCGGGGGTGCAGACGGTAACACTCACGCACGGCTTGTTGAGGTAGGACCCGCTTGAGCAGAGGGAACCATTCACCGTCAGGGGAAGGACGTTGACCTTGCTGATGCCGCCCGTGACCGTCAGGGTGGTCGACCCGGAGATGTTTCCGGGAGCCGGTTCCGTGACCGGCAAAGTCGCTACGATGTCGGTTGAGCCGGCGGCCGCCGGGGTGGCCATACCGTTGCTGCCGGCAACATTGCTGACAGTGGCAACGGAGGTGTTCGTCGAACCCCAGGTCACGGTTGTGGTCAGATCCTGCGTCGTATTGTCCGAGTAAGTCCCGAGAGCGCTGAACTGCACGGTCGTTCCCACGGCTATGACCGGATTTACCGGGGTGACGGTGATGCTAACCAGCGTCTTCGTCGCCGGACTGATGCCAGTGGCGCCAGTGCCGGCGGTGGCGCCAGTACTGCCACTGCCGCCACCGCTGCAGCCGGCAAGAACCAGGAGCAGCAACAAAAGAGTCCTGAGGCTATTTGATTTCATCGGTACTCAACCCCTCCGGAACCAGAGACGGCACATAGGCCCGCCCGTGCAGATTCCTCATGTGACCCCATTTTTCGACAACGATATTATCAGTTGCGAGCTTTTGCCGTCTGCTTCCGGATTTTCGGAGTGCCCTCTGTTGGAGAGTTGAATATTCGCCCCAATATGAACCGAGGAGTTGCGTGAGTTCGGGGTGGACATACCCGTTCCAGGCAATCGCGAACACGATCCCGGCGGGAGAAACGAATTCCCTCACGCTGGTCGCCTCATACACGACCTCCTCCACCGTGTAGCCGTTTAGGGCGGTGGTAGACCGCTGCACCGCCTTGAACGCCTGATGATCCTTGCTTACCGAATCAGTTCTTCCTCCGAGGAAGGCCTCGGCGCCGGAGGCGAAGAGCACCACTGAAACCATACATACCGCAATGATCTGGCTGCTTTTCATGGATACCTTCCTTCATTTGTTTGAGTGAGTAATTGCATCCGGTTGCCGGACCGGCAGACCACCATCAGTTTCAAAATTTTATCAGAGTTCAGGCATCTTGCAAGGTGGCCGGCCAGCATTCCGGCCGCAGAAAGAGGAGAATCCGGGAACTCCGGAAAATGCCGCCGCAACATCTCTGCAATAGCGGATTGACATTGTATAACCGCATATGATAACAGCAGACTCATGAAACCGGCTTTTACTTTGCGATCTACTCTGATGTTTGTCATCCTGCTCCGCATTTCGGTAACCGGCGCCGCTCTTGCCGCGGAGCGCCCGGTCGTGCGGGAGGTGCTGGTGACCAGGGAAGGTAATGGCGCCCGCATAGAGATCCGGGCTGACCAGCCGCTGGCTCACACCAGCTACCTGATGCCCGAACTGACAAAATGGGTCATCGATCTTCCGGGGGCGAAGACCACCTATACCGATGATGAATCGAAAAAAATGAGAACACCCCCGCTGGAGCGTATCACCGTACGGCAGAAGGAGGTCAACGGGGAGCTGTTTACCCGGATCGGACTTGACGTTAAAGGCGAGGTGGATTTTTTGCTTAAGGAGGATCCGCTCGATCAGGGACACCTCGTGGTATTGCTTACGCCGGCGAAGCCGACTCCGCAAAAACCGGCAACTTTTCCGGCTGCCCTTCCCCAACCTCTCCCCAGAGAGCCACAGGTGCTGGCCAGGAATGAAAAACCGGCCGGAGCACCATCCGACACCGGAACAATGGCTAAAACGGTAACCGCAATACGCATCACGGCCGATGCCGTCAGGATCGAAGCAGACGGCAGGCTGGCAGTGCCGGCGCCCCTGCTCCTGAACAGGCCGGGAAGGCTGGTGCTCGACCTGGCCGGAGTCACCGGCGGAGGGGAGAATGTTCCTGTTCCGGCGAACCGCTTCGGCATCGTGCACTGCCGTCTGGGGAAAAGCGGGGGCAAGCTGAGGATCGTCTTCGAAGTGAGCGGCAACTCCTTCCCTGATTTCCAGGTAAAGGAGATTCCGAACGGAGTGGAGATACTTCCGGTTCCTGATGTGAAGCAAAAATAGCTGACTGCCGCGGCCGGCAGGTCACAACCAAACGGAGACCAAAATGGCTAATAACGATCTGTTACGAAGCATTCGGGATGCCCTTTATCTCGACGATACGACCATGATCACGATATTCCGGGAGGCCGGGCGAGAGGTCGGCCCCTCTGCGATAGCCGCTTTTCTGAAAAAAGAAGACGAGGACGACTATATTCCCTGCAGCAACCCGATCATGGGATTTTTCCTGGACGGGCTCATCATCCATAACAGGGGAAAGCAGGAAGGGCAGCCTGCTCCGGCAGAAAAGCCTCTTGCCGAGCTGAGCAATAATGCCATCCTGAAGAAACTGAGGATCGCCCTTGACCTGAAAGAGGATGACCTGGTCGAGATCTTCAAGCTCGCCGGGATAGTCATCACGAAACACGAACTGACCGCGCTGTTCCGGAAGCAGGGGCACAAACACTACAAAGAGTGCAACGATCAATTACTCCGCAGTTTTATAGAGGGCCTGGCCCTGCGCCACAAAGGTTGAGCGAGGCCCTCTCTCCCGCACACCCGCAGTTCGCCAGCCTCCCCGAAATCTCTCCGGAGCCCCAAATCAGCAACCAGAATTTCGTCAAATATTATCGACTTATGCCGCTCGCTTCCGGCCTGGGCAGCAGGGCGGCAAAGAAAGCGGCGAGCGCAGTGATCAGCGCCGACAACAGGTAAGCGGTGGTGAACGATCCGGTCCGTCCGGCAATGATGCCCGCGCTCCAGGGACCGATCGTCTGGCCGGCAGCGAAGAATAGGGTGACCGTGGCAAAGGCGGTGGCCGCGCGGGTCAGGCCGAGATAATCCCCCATGGCTGCAGCCATGATTGCCGGGATGGCAAACACCGCCAGGCCGTACAGGACGATGGAGATGGCGAGCCCGACCGGGCCGGGGCTCATACCGGCCAGGCCATAGGCAGCTGTCTGCAGCAGGAAGACCAGCATCAGCCCCCACTTGCGGCCAATCCGGTCGGAGAGCGCCCCGAACAGCACTCCCGAGAAGAGGCTGAAAAAGCCGACCCATGACCAGTAAAACCCCGCTTTCCCCTCGCTGAAACCGTACTCCTTGACCATGGTCGTGACAATAAAGGTGCCGTACACCATGAAGGTGGCGCCGAAGGCCAGATAGAGCAGACCGAGCTTGAAGAGAATGCTCCCGTCGCCGCGATGCTCTTTCGGCAGATACTCTTCGGACGAGAAGGTCACCGGTCTGCCCACCGGCTCCAGCCCCTTGTCAGCCGGGGCGTTTCGCAGCAAACCCCCTGCAATCAGCGCGCTCGCCAGGGTGATCAGGCCGAAGATCAGCCAGCTGCTGCGCCACCCCTCGGCTCCGAAGCAGAGGTTCAGCTTCGGCACCAGGAAGCCCGCAAAGACGATCGCCGCCCCGTTGCCGCCGATCACCAGCCCGGCTGCCCGGCCGCGCTGCTCGCTCCGGAACCAGTAGGTGACCAGTGCCATCAGCGGGATATTGGCAAAACCTCCCCCCATCCCCACCAGGGTGTATAAAATGGTCAACATGGGAAAACTGCTGCACCGGCTGATGGCGAGCATGCAGATTCCGATCAGAACCAGTCCGCAGGTGATGGTCAGACGCGGCCGGTAACGGCGGATCAGCAGCGGGGCCAGCAGGACCGAAAGCAGGTAGCCACTGAAATTGGCGGTGCCGATGAACCCCATCCGCTCGTACGGCAGCCCCAGTCCGGCCTGCATCCGCGGCAGCAGCATGGTGTAGGCATAGCGGGCCAGCCCCAGGCAGGAGAAAAGCACTAGCGACCCGGTGGCAGCGATTATCCAGCCGTAATGTACTCTGTGGAGTCTGGGCAAGCGGTTAGGAGACCTTTCGTGGAATACGGGAGTTGCCGGTAATGTCAACCGGCTGGCTGAATATAACCGAAACCTCCACTACGTGACAGAGGAATATTTTGTGAGATAATTGATTAAAAGGCTTCAAAAAGCTGCGGAGGTGGGAACAATGGCGGGAGGAACTATCTGGAAAGGCTCCATCAATTTCGGGGAGGCGAATGTTCCCGTGAAGCTGCATAGCGCAGTCAAGGAGGAACATATCCAGTTTCACCTCCTGCACAAGAGCGACAGGGAGAAACTGCGCCAGCAGATGATCTGCACCCATGAGAAAACGGTGGTGCCGGCCGAAGCACAGGCCAGGGGGTTTGAAGTTGAGGAAGGGAAATATATCATCATCGATCCGGTGGAACTCGAACAGACCCTTCCGGAAAGCAGCCGGATGATCGATGTCCACGAATTCGTCAAGACCGACCAGATCGATCCCCTCTTCCTCGATCATGTCTACTACCTGGAGCCGGATTCAGCCATCGACCCGGAAGGCTACAAGGCGCTGGCAGAGACCCTGCAGGAGATGAATGTGGCGGGCATCTGCACCTGGACCATGAGAAAGCGCGCCTACCACGGAGCCCTGCAGGGTTGCGGGAAGATCCTGCGCCTCTCTACGCTGCGCTATGCCGACGAAGTGCTCTCGGCAAAATCTCTCGAGCTGGAGGAAATTCCCCTGTCCGAGCGGGAACTGCAGATCGGCAGCGATCTTATCAGGCAGATGACCGCCCCTTTCGAGCCGCAGAAGTTCGTGAACGAACATCAGAAAAAGCTGCAACAGCTGATCGACAAAAAGGCCCGCGGTGAAAAAATCACGCTCCTGCACCCCAGGACCCTGAAACCTACAGCACCGGATCAGCTGCTGCGGGCACTGGAAGCGAGCCTGAAGAAAGCTGCCTGATTTATATAACCTATATGTTAGATAGCGTCCGTATTTATGGCAGATTTGGTCGGGTCGATTGAGCACAACCGCAGGCGTAGCAGCGCTACGTTGAGGATTGTGCGATTGAGAGACGGGCAAAGATGCCGTGAAGACGGCCGCGAAGGAGTATGAAATGCAGGGGATGTGGAGCGGAACAATAAGTTTCAGTTTGGTGGCGATTCCGGTGCGGCTGGTCAAGGCCATTGTTCCCGGCAGGGTCTCCTTTCACCTCCTCCACGGCACGGATTACTCCCCCCTCAAACGACAGCTTTTCTGTCCGAAACATGAGCAGACGGTCCTGCCGGAGGAGATCATCAGGGGCTACGAAATCGTCCCTGATCAATACCTGCCCATAACGGACGAAGAGCTGGCCTCGGTGTCGCCCGAACGGAGCCGCACGATCGAGATCGTCGAGTTCATCGACATGCAGGAGGTCGATCCGATCTATTTCGATCACCCGTACTATCTCGTTCCTCTGAAGGGGGGCGAAAAAGCCTACCGCTTGCTGGCCGAGATCATGCACCGGACAGGCAAAGCCGGGCTCGCGAAATTCGTCCTGGCCGAGCGGGAGCATCTCGTGGCAATCAAGAGCGAAGAGGGGGCCCTGGCCCTTGTCACGCTCCATTACAGCGAAGAGATACTCCCTGCCGGGGATATTGCACCGAAAGACGGGAAAATCGACGCATCAGAAAAAATCCGGATGAAGAAAAGCATCAGGAACATGCTGGGGGAGTTCAAACCGGAGAAATATGCGGACGAGCGCCGGGAAAAAGTTCTGGAACTCCTGAAGGGAAAGAAGGGTGTGATTGTAGAGGCTCCCGAAGCAGCGGAAGCGGAGGGAGAAGGTCCACCCGATCTGGTCGCGGCTCTGGAAAACATCATGGCCGAAATGAAGAAAAACCGGTGACCAAGAAGATCATCGAGCTTGGGGGGCGACGACTCTCCCTGTCGAACCTGGAAAAGGTTCTCTATCCCTCCTGCGGCTTCACCAAGGCTCACGTCCAGGAGTACCACCGCCGGATGGCGCCGTTCATCCTCCCCCATCTGCAGGACCGGGCCCTGACCCTGAAGCGCTATCCCGAAGGGGTGGACAAACCCTTCTTTTTCGAGAAGCGCTGCCCTTCCCATCGCCCCCCCTGGGTGCAGACAGCCGGGATCAGTCGGGCCGGCGGCAAGCAGATGACGGTCTGCCTGGTTAATGACCTGGAAACGCTGCTCTGGGTGGCAAATCTTGCGGCACTTGAACTCCACGTACCTCTGGCCAGGGCCGCTTCCCCGGAAACTCCCGATGCCATGGTCTTCGATCTCGACCCCGGCGAACCGGCGAACATCCTACACTGCGCAAAGGTAGCACTGATCCTTCAGGAACTGCTCTCCCGGCTTGGGCTCGCCAGCCGGGTAAAGAGCTCCGGACAGAAGGGGCTCCATGTTCTCGTTCCCCTGAACTCGCCTGAAGCGACCTTCGAGGATACCAAGACATTTTCCAGGGCCGTGGCAATGATCCTGGAGAAAAACTATCCGGACCTGGTAACCGCAAGAATGGCCAAGGACGCCCGAAAGGGAAAGGTCTTCATCAACTGGTCGCAGAACGACTCTTCCCTCACGATGATCTGCGTCTACTCCCTGCGGGCCAGGGAAAAACCGTACGTTTCGTGTCCTCTTGACTGGGGAGAACTGAAACAGCTGGCCGGAGCCGACGACCCGGAGAGGCTGCATATCTTGCAGGATGAAGCAGTACGCAGGACCGAAGAGGCGGGGGACCTGTTTCAGGACGTGCTGGTAAAGAAACAGAAACTGCCGCATCTATAGCCAAATTCAAAAAATACTAAGTCGGACAAGCTGAACCCAAACAAACCGGTTTCACGCGACGACGCAACGTAAAACCAAGAAGAGATATTTCAAAAGCCTTTCGTCGCGTCGTTGCGTCGTCGCGTGAGTAAAGTCTTTCGTGTTTTTGCTCACATAGTATTTACCAGAATGGACTTTCTAATATGGGCTTAAAGGAATACACAGCCAAACGGCAGTTCGAAAAAACCCCCGAACCGGCTCCCGGAGCTGCGCAGGAGGGGCACCGGCTCGTGTTTGTCGTGCACAAGCACGCGGCCCGGGCCCTGCATTACGATCTCCGTCTGGAACTGGAAGGGGTCCTGAAAAGCTGGGCCGTGCCGAAGGGACCGTCGCTTGATCCCGGCGTGAAGAGGCTGGCCGTAATGGTTGAAGACCACCCGTTCGCTTACAAGGATTTCGAGGGGGTCATCCCCGAGGGGAATTACGGCGCCGGCAGCGTCATCATCTGGGACCGGGGCTTCTATCGGCACCCTCTGGCACGGGACGAACACGAAAACGAGCAGCTGCTATTGGCCGGCCTGAAAAAGGGGGACCTGAAGTTCATCCTCGAAGGGGAAAAGCTGCGCGGCGAATTCGCTCTGGTCAAGAGCGGCAGGGATGAAAAATCGTGGCTGCTCCTGAAGAAAAAGGACCGCATCGCGCATACAGGCGACATCCTTCAGGAGAACCGTTCGGTCGTCTCTGGCCTGACCCTGGAGGAGCTGCTCGAAGACGGCGCGCCCAGATCCTTCCGGCAGAAAAAAATAAGCCAGATCCGCAGTCACGAGGCAATGGAGAGCGAAGAGCTGGGGGATGCGCCGGCCGGGCCGATGCCACACCAGGTCAGACCAATGCTCGCGACCCTGGCGCAGGAACCGTTCGACCATCCGGAGTGGCTTTTCGAGGTGAAGTGGGACGGCTACCGCGCCGTGGCCGAGCTCCGGGAGAGTGAGGTTTCTCTCTACTCCCGCAACCTGCTGTCCCTGAACGAGAAGTTTTTCCCCGTGGTGGAGTCGCTGCGGAAATTCGGCTTCGAGGCGGTTCTGGACGGCGAAATCGTCGTGGTCGACGATCAGGGACAACCGAATTTCGAGCTGCTGCAGAATTACCGGAAAACCGGCAGCGGGCACCTGCTCTACTACGTCTTCGATCTTCTCCACTTCCAGGGGCATGACCTGACCGGCCTCCCTCTCATCAAGCGGAAGGAGCTCCTGAAATGGATTCTCCCCCCCTCCCCCAAAATAAGGTTCAGCGATCACGTTCTGAACGACGGGGTCCTGTTTTTCCGGGCCGTCAAGGGGAAGGGGCTGGAGGGGATCATCGCCAAACATGGCCAAAGCACCTACCGGATTGGCAGCAGGAGCCGGCAGTGGCTGAAGGTGAAGACGCAGCTCACGCAGGAGGGGGTAATTGCCGGATTCACCGCACCAAGGGGGGGGAGAAAACATTTCGGCACGCTGGTCCTGGGGGTGTACGACGGGGACGAGTTGACCGGCATCGGTCACGCGGGGGGCGGTTTCGGGGCGAAGCAGCTGAAGGAAATCCGCGAAAAACTGGAGCCGCTGATCCAGGCGGAGTGCCCCTTCAAAACAAGGCCGGAGACCGGCCCGTCTGTTACCTGGGTAAGTCCGGAGCTGGTCTGTGAGGTCGTTTTCCACGGCTGGACCGTTGACGGGGTCATGAGACAGCCGACATTTCTGCGGCTTCGCGAAGACAAGGATCCGCGAGAGGTGGTGCGCGAAAAAACAGACTGAAGGCTGCAGGTTGAAGGCTGAAGGGAAAATAATAAACCTTTAGCTTTTAGCCTTTAGCCTAAACACCTGTACGGATTATAAAGGAGCCAGAACATGAAAATCCATGTCGGGACAAGCGGGTACGGATACAAGGAGTGGAAAGGGATCTTTTACCCGGAAAAGATCTCGCCTCACGATATGCTCCACTTCTACGGGGAGCGCTTCAACACGGTGGAGATCAATTATACGTTTTATCACATGCCCACGGTGGCGGGCCTTTCGACCTGGGCTGAGCAGGTCCCGGACGATTTCACCTTTTCGCTCAAGGCGCCCCAGGCCATCACGCACATGAAGCTGCTGAAAAACGTCAAGGAGGAGGCCACTTACTTCTTCAAAACGCTCTCGGTTCTGGAGAAGAGGATGGGGCCGGCCCTGTTCCAGCTCCCCGGGAGCTTCCGGGCGAACCAGACGGTGCTGGAAGAGTTTCTCGCCCTCATACCGAAAAACATGAACTGCGCCTTCGAGTTCCGGAGCAAGACCTGGTTCAAGAAAGAGATCCTGGAGCTCCTCCGTGAGCACGGCTGCAGCCTCTGTACTGCGGACACCGACGAAAAGCCGGCAGACGAAATCATCAGCACAGCGCCTTGGGGATACCTGCGACTGCGCCGCTCAGATTACACCGACGCCGATCTGGAGAAGTGGCTGGACAGGATCCTGGCGCAGGAGTGGGAGCGGGCTTTCGTTTTTTTCAAGCACGAGGAAGAGGCCAAAGGGCCGGAGCTGGCGAAGCGGTTCCGGGAGCTTGCAGATGCGAGGGGAAAGAATGCCTAGGCAGGAGAAGCCGAAAACCAAAAACCTTTGTTTCACGCGACGACGCAACGACGCGACGCTTAAAACCAAGAACCAAGAATTTGTTTTAAAAGCCTTTCGTTGCGTCGTCGCGTCGTTGCGTGAGCAATGTTTTTCAGCAGTGCTCTTTGACGCCGCCCAAGGCCAGAATAATTTGCCACTCCTCCGGCGTCACCGGCTGGATCGAGAGGCGGCTGCGCCTGACCAGCTGCATGCCTGCAAGGAACGGATGTTCCTTGATTTTTTCCAGCGTTACCTGCTGTGCGAATGACGAGACGTAGCGGACATCCACCATGTACCAGATCGGGTTCCCTGCCGATGATTTCGGGTCGAAGTGCTCGCTTTCGGGATCGAGGGCGGTGAAATCCGGATACCCCTCGCGGACGACCTCCGCCAGCCCCACGACCCCCGGTTCTGGAATGTTGCTGTGGTAGAAGAACACCTGATCGCCGATCTTGATCTGATCTCGCAGGAAGTTACGGGCCTGGTAGTTGCGGACCCCGTCCCAATGCTCCGTCATGGCGGGGCGCTTCTTCAGGTCGCCGATGGAGAAACAGCCCGGTTCGGATTTGAAGAGCCAGTAAGCCATACACACACCTCCTGATTACATTGTAACTCGCCTGATCCCTGGATGCATTCCCTTGTTCATTGCGTGCTACTTTCCGTTTTTCTGCCATGCTTCCCTGGAAAGCGGAGGGTCAAGCAGTTGCCATTGCGGATCATATGGAAAATGTTTGTAGATGAATTTGTCCGGCGGGCTGAGAAAATTGTGAAAAACGGTATCGACCAGTTCCCATTTCCCGTCGATCTTGACCGCATTCCACGCATGCGGCCCATAATACCCGATACCCAACACGTAGCCGCCGGCGCCAAGGCCGGTCACGACTGCGCTCTCAAGGCCCAGTTCCTCTGCAAGGGCCGAGAAAAGATTGGCAAACCCAAGGCAGACGGCTTTCTGGGTTTTGACTACCGTCAGCGGATCCTGGCTTTTTGTAACTTTTCCGCCGATATAGTTGCGCAATTCCTGTTTGTCGTAGTTGATGTATTTATAGATCCAGTCATATACGGCCAGCGCCTTTTCCCTGTCGCTGTTTGCTCCCTGTTTCAAGGTGT
>JBGQLM010000091.1:0-17321 GCA_041500085.1 Geobacteraceae bacterium | reverse complement strand
GGTTATCGTAATCGGTTCAGCTGCATCCATCACTCCCGGTGAGTATGTCGAATGTGTTGGGACATGGCACAACGACAAGACTCACGGACTACAGTTCAAAACCACCCACCTCAAAGTCGTTCCACCGAGCACTCTGGAAGGTATCGAAAAGTACCTGGGTTCCGGAATGGTGAAGGGGATCGGCCCTCACTTTGCCAAGATCCTCGTCAAGGCGTTCGGCGCTGATGTTTTCACCGTGATCGAAGAAACCCCGGAACGGCTTCTGACGTTGCCCGGTATCGGCAAAAAGAGAACTGACAAAGTTACTGCTGCCTGGAGCGAACAGAAAGTCATCCGCGAGATCATGGTGTTCCTGCAGTCGCACGGCGTCGGCACTGGACGGGCGGTCAGAATTTACAAGACCTATGGCGACGAAGCAATCATCAAGGTCTCGGAAAATCCCTACCGCTTGGCTCTGGATATCCACGGAATCGGCTTCAAGACCGCTGACGTCATCGCCGGGCGTCTCGGTATAGCGCCTGACTCCCTGATCCGCGCTCAAGCAGGTGTACGCCACGTCTTACAAGAGATGTCGGGAGACGGGCATTGCGCCGCACCTCACGACAAGCTGATAGAAGAAGCCGGGAAACTGCTGCAGATTGTTGAGGCAACACTGGAAGAAGCAATCCATGAAGAGATTGTCCAGGAAAACCTGGTTCAGGAAGAGATTTATGGGGTGCCCTGCCTGTTTTTGACCCCTTTACATCGGGCAGAGATGGGAGTGGCCAACAGCATCAAGCGGATTTTACCGGGAAGTCCGCCTTGGGGGGAGGCAGACGAGGCCAAGGCGATTCCCTGGGTAGAGGAAAAAACAGGCCTCACGCTCTCTGAATCCCAGAAGGAAGCGGTACGACTTGCGCTCACGAGTAAAATGGTGGTTATCACCGGAGGTCCAGGAGTTGGGAAGACGACTCTCGTCAACAGCATCTTACTGCTCGTCAGAGCCAAGAATGTGAACGTCACCCTATGTGCTCCTACCGGGAGAGCGGCTAAGCGGCTGTCCGAGTCCACCGGTCTGGAAGCCAAGACTATCCATCGCCTTCTGGAGTTCGACCCGCAGAGTTTCGGTTTCAAACGGGGGCGTGACAATCCGCTGGATTGTGATCTCATCGTCATCGATGAATCATCCATGGTGGACGTGACCTTGATGAACAAGCTCCTTGCGGCGGTACCGGATGATGCAGCTTTGATGATTGTCGGTGACGTGGATCAGTTGCCATCGGTCGGCCCTGGTTCTGTCTTGGCAGACATCATCGATTCGGGTGCCGTGCCGACTGTCAGGCTAACGGAGATATTTAGACAGGCGGCCACCTCCAAGATCATTGTTAACGCTCACCGGATCAACAAAGGCGAGCTGCCGCTAAAACACGACAATAAAGATGAGCTGTCCGACTTCTACTTCATCCCGGCTGATACCCCCGAGGAGATCCACGCCAAGTTGATCCAGATTGTGACGGAAAGGATACCCAAGAGGTTCGGCCTGCATCCCGTCAAGGATGTTCAGGTGCTGACACCGATGAACAGGGGAGGGCTTGGCAGTCACTCATTGAACGCCGAACTGCAGAAGGTACTGAATCCAAAAGGCGAACCGAAAATTATCCGCTTTGGCACCACCTACTCTCCCGGAGACAAGATTATCCAGACGGTGAACAACTATGACAAGGAAGTCTTCAACGGGGATATCGGGCAGATATTAGCGATCGACACTGAGGAGAGTACTCTCAAGGCTGAGTACGACGGCAGGATTGTTGAGTACGATTTCGGAGAGTTGGATGAGGTGTCTCTTGCTTATGCCACCAGCATCCACAAGAGCCAGGGGTCGGAGTACCCTGCTGTCGTGATACCTCTCGCCATGCAGCATTACACCCTGTTGGAACGTAATCTGATCTACACAGCAGTCACACGGGGCAAGAAGCTGGTGACGATCATCGGTCAGCCAAAGGCTCTCGCCATGGCTGTCAAAAACCGTAAATCCAACCGAAGGCTGACCAATCTGGCCGCTCGGATTGCGGGCAAATAGTCAAGAGCCGGCAAGCCGGCATTATCCTCTGTTCCGACCAACTCCCTTTATTCGGGGAGGGCGGAAGCCTCCCGAGGATGGATCTGGACGCAATAATTAAGTTGATGAGCGAGAAGCAGGGTTGAGTCAAAAGAATCATTGGCTTTTCAAATTGACAGATTGCATCTTAAAGAGTATTAAAGTGAAGTAATTTTACAATGTTATGGAGGGCGCTGTGCAGGGACTATTTTCCATATTGTCAGCCTGAAGCCGCCGGGATCATTAATTGATGGCCTGCGGCTTTTTTCGTATCTGCAATCTATCATTCAAGGAAAGGGTTTAAGTGAATTCTCTGCTCATTGTTGTCATAATTGTTCTTGTCGCTGCGGTTCTTATTGCCCTGAAGGCAAAGAAGCCGGCGAATGATGCAGGGCTTGCCTTTGAGAAGCGAGATCCCCTCTTTACCCCGGCAGAGCGTCCATTCCTCGGCGTGCTGGAGCAGTCCCTTGATAGACGCTACCGGGTATTCGGTAAGGTGCGACTTGGTGACATTGTCAAACCGGCAAAGGGGCTTTCCAATAGCAAGAGGGCGACGGCTCAGAACAAGATCAACCAGAAACATCTGGATTTTGTCATCTGTTCGGCAGCGGATCTTGCTGTTATTGGTGTGGTGGAGCTGGATGACAAGTCACATGAGAAGGAAGACCGGGCCGGTCGGGATGAGTTCGTTGATCAGGCGTTGTCTGGAGCGAAAATTCCGGTTATTCATTTTCCGGTAAAGAAAGGGTATGAACTTCAGGAGGTAAGGGCTAAGCTGGTTGAGGCCTTCGAGTTGGTGCCTAATCTATCTGAAAAGACAGCAGTGAAGGAAGAAGTTTCGGTACAGCAGGTATCACAGGAAGTTGCCGAGCAGCGGGCTGAAAATGTTGCGCCAGTATGCCCGAAATGTGCTGCGAACATGGTGCAGCGGCAGGCGAAGAATGGCTCACATGAGGGGAAGTTTTTCTGGGCCTGTTCAACATACCCCAGGTGTAGACAGGTGGTGGCGATAGATACGAATTAATACTCGACACAGATAAAAGTTTTTTTACAACAATGCCACAATATATCTGAACCCGAGGTAATGAGGAGGGTTGTGATGGGCGAAGCGGGCAACGAAACTGATTCGGATGAGGGCAACAAAATTATCTCCGTTGAGTTGGACTACGACCGGACCGTCAATTACGCTATGCAGCAAAATGATGTGCCGGTCGTCAAAGGCTTGCGGATTATCAACGGAACCGATACCGTCCTGCGAGATCTGATTGTCCGCATCACCACCGAACCTGCCTTTGCCGCTTCGTGGGAAGCTCGGGTTACTGCCATCAATCCCGGCGAGACATTCAACCTTGGGGTTGTCGATCTGCCGCTGTCCCACGATTTCCTTGCCGGGCTAACCGAACGTGTTGCCGGCTCTCTTCTTGTGGAAGTCTTACAGGACAATGCCATACTGAGCATGTCCACCCAGCGGATAGATGTGCTGGCATACGACGAGTGGAACGGCCTTCAATCAATCCCGGAAATCCTTGCGGCATTCGTGACCCCCAACCATCCCGTGGTGGAATCGGTACTTTCCGACACAGCAGGCATTCTCGGAACCTGGACGGGAAGCTCTTCAATCTCCGGTTACCAGTCACGCGATCCTCAGCGCGTTGCCCTCACCGCAGCCGCTGTCTATGCTGCACTCCAGCAGCGCAACATACGCTATATAAATCCGCCGGCAAGCTTTGAGGAAGCCGGTCAGAAGATCCGCCTGCCGGATCGGATACTGGAAAGCAGGCTGGCCACCTGTCTTGATCTTACTGTTTTGGTTGCTTCTTGTCTTGAGCAGGCAGGGCTCCATCCTCTCGTTGTCATCACTTCCGGGCATGCCTTTGTCGGTGTGTGGCTTGAAGATGAAACTTTCGCCGACGTGGCCACCGATGACCTGCTGCGGCTGCGCAAGCGAGTAGAGCTGGGCCAGATAACGCTTTTTGAGACCACGCTTCTCACCAATGAACCGGCCGTTTCCTTTGAGCAGGCGGTGAAAGAAGCTTTGAAACACCTGGAGAACGAATCGGCGTTTCGGTGCGTGCTCGATATCCGTCGGGCGAGGAAGAGCCGCATCCGTCCCCTTCCGTTACGTATTGAACTGGCTTCGGCGCCATCTGCTACGGCTGTGGAAACCGGCAACGATCCCTCGATTGCCCCTACAATCAATCTCCCGGCCTTCGTTACCCAGCATGAAAATCAGCCCGAACCAATTGTTGAGACACCGGCAACCCGCCTTGATCGCTGGAAACGTAAACTTCTCGATCTTACTCTGAATAACCGTCAATTAAACTTCCGGGATTCCAAAAAGAATCTGCCCATTCTCTGTCCGGACCTGGGTTCTCTGGAAGATGCCCTGGCGGATGGAAAGACATTCAAAGTATTCCCCCGGCTCGGAGACCTGGGAGAGAGCAATTCCCGTAATGCTGATGTACATCGCAGCCGTACTGGAAAAGATTCTCTGGACGAAATGCTTCGGGAGGAATTGGTTGCGCGCCGCCTCCATGCCGACGTGACTGACGCGGAGATAAATCGACGCCTGTTGGAAATTTACCGGGAAGCAAAGCTGAGCATTGAAGAGAACGGAGCCAACACACTTTATCTGGCACTTGGGTTTCTTTCCTGGTACGAGACAACCACATCCCCTAAACGCAGGCTGGCCCCAATCATACTGATACCGCTTGAGATCGAGCGCCGTTCTGTCCAAGAGGGGTTCAGCATCAAGCAGGGCGATGACGAACCTATGGTCAACGTCACCCTGTTGGCCCATCTGGCGGCGGATTTTGAACTGACGATCCCCGGCCTAGATCCGATCCCAATGGATGAGCATGGCATTGATGTACCGCTTATTCTCAGGAAATTCAGGGAAGCAGTCGTCGATATCGACCGTTGGGAAGTCCTAGAATCAGCCTATATTGGCCATTTCTCGTTCACCAAGTTCCTCATGTGGCGCGACCTTGAAGTTCGTGCCGATGACCTGCAGAAAAACGCCATCGTCAAACACCTGATTCACACTCCGTCTGATGAATATCCAGACGATGGCGTCTTTCCCGACCCCGACCGTCTTGACGAGACCCACAGCCCGGAAGAGACCTTCTGCCCCCTTAGCTCCGATTCGTCGCAGCTTGCGGCCGTCCATGCGTCGGCTGCCGGGAAAAGCTTCGTCCTCCATGGTCCGCCTGGAACCGGCAAATCCCAGACCATCACAAATATCATTGCCCATAATCTGGCACTGGGGAAAACGGTTCTGTTCGTCTCAGAAAAGCGGGCTGCCTTGGAGGTCGTTCACCGTCGCCTGACGGAGTCCGGCCTGGGGCCGTTCTGCCTGGAGCTGCATTCCAATAAAAGTCACAAAAAAGGTGTGCTGAGCCAGCTGGAGCAGGCACTGAACGCCCAAGTCGGCCACTCAGCTGAGGAATGGCTGGAGGAGGCGCAAAAACTTGCGGCAACCCGCAAGGAGTTAAACGCCTTTGTATCGGCCCTGCATGCGGTCCGCGAATCCGGGGAATCGGTCTTCCACGGCATCTCGCAGCTCATCGGCCACCGCGAAATCCCTTTGGTTAAAATGCAATGGCCTTCCGTGGCTCACATTGATCGCAAGAAGCTGAATACCCTCCGCGAAACGGTACGTCAGCTACAACTGGCTGGTGCACAAATCGGCCATCCGGCAACCAACGCTTGGGTGTCGGCCGCGTGTGAAACATGGACCCCCGAGTTTCGCGATACCGTTGAGCGAACCGTGGAGGAACTGCGGAATGCTGCTCCGGCCCTGGCAGAGGCTGCCGGCAAAATCTCCTCCATTGTCGGCATGACGCAGAGCCCCTGGAGCCGTCAGGATCTCGAAAACCTCACGGGAATTGCATTAGCACTGCTCAACTGTCCATCCGTGCCGCCGGCCCTCCTCTCGTCCGCCGACTGGGAACCGCTCAAGGCGACTATACAGGAAATCGCGGCCCACGGCCTGCAACGTAACCAGCAGAGGGAAAGCCTCTACAAACGGTTCAATCCAAGTATACTTGCTATGGACCTCGAGGGTCTGCTCCAGCAGTGGACAGTAGCCAAAAAATCGTGGTTCTTGTCACGCTGGTTCGGTTGCCGCAAGTTGCGTAAGACTCTCACCTCTGTTGCCCGCCCTGAGCTTAATCTCCAGAATACGGAAATTCCTGCTGATCTTGAACAGGCGCTGGCCTTACGACAGGAAGAGCACTTTATCAAAGAGGCCGCGGCCCGCGCCGAAGCGATGCTGGGCGTCTATTGGCAAGGTGGGGAAGCCGATTGGAAAGCTGTCGGGGACTACATCGAGCGCACGGAATCTATGCGCAAGGTGGCAGCTCGCGTCGCGGGTGTCGACTTCGAGCGTGCCGTCCAGTTCCGCAGCAAATGGGCGCAACTGATCTCCGAAGGTAGGGAGCAGCTCAGCAATGAAGGTCCGATCGGTCAGCGCCTGCAGGCATATCTCGAAACATTCGAGCATTTCACGAAAATCGAAAACGCCCTGACGTCACTGCTGGTGCTCGATTTGCAAAACGCCTGGGGATCATCTGCAACCAGTGACTTTTTGACCGTTCTCAAAGAGCGCTGTAGTCTGTGGCAACAGCAGTTGAATGGCCTGAAACCATGGTGCTACTGGCGATCAGTGCGCAGAGAGGCGCTTTCACTCAATCTGCAACCATTGATCGACGCCTATGAGACACAAGGTCTGGCGACGGAGAAGCTTCAGGAAACCTTTACCAGAGGCTATTACCAGTGGTGGTGCGATGCCATCATCGGCTCTGAACCGGCACTGTGCGGTTTCTTCAGCACTGCCTTCGAGGATAAGATTCATCAATTTAAGAAAATTGACGACAAGTACACCCAACTAACGAAAAAAGAAATCCAGATGCGTGTTGCCGCAAAACTTCCCAAGGGACAGGCGGATAACCCCAATTCCGAGATGGGACTCCTGCGCCGCCAACTGCAACGCAAAGTTGGTCACCTGCCGGTCCGTGCGCTGATCCAGAAAATTCCCAACCTTCTCCCACGCCTGAAGCCGTGCCTGCTGATGAGCCCCATTTCCGTTGCCCAATACCTCGACCCGGGCCATTCAGTCTTTGATATTGTTGTCTTCGACGAGGCCTCGCAGATTCCGGTCTGGGATGCCGTTGGCGCCATTGCCCGCGGTAAGGAAGCGATAATCGTTGGCGATCCGAAACAGCTGCCGCCGACTAATTTCTTCTCGCGAGCGGATAGCTGTGATGGTGCCGATGCTGATGACAATCTCGTGGAAGATATGGAAAGCATCCTTGACGACTGCATCGCTGCCCAGCTTCCAGAAAGACATCTCAACTGGCATTACCGCAGCCGCCACGAGAGTCTTATCGCCTTCAGCAATTACCATTATTACGGCAACCGGTTGCTCACTTTTCCTTCTCCCCATCAGGAACTGGGAGTCTCGTTCCGCCATGTTACGGGCGAATACGATAAGGGAAAGAGCCGAACCAATCGGGCCGAGGCCACAGCAGTAGTTAGCGAGGTTTTGAACAGGCTGCTCGATCCTCAACAAGCAAGATTTAGCATAGGTATTGTCACCTTCAGCCAGGCCCAGCAGCAGTTGATCGACGATCTGCTTGAGGAGGCCCGCCGTCAGAACCCGGAGATCGAGCCCTACTTTGCCGATGGAGCGGCTGAGCCGGTTTTCATCAAGAACCTGGAAAACGTCCAGGGAGACGAGCGGGATGTGATTCTCTTTTCCATCTGCTACGGACCGGATGCAACAGGACGGGTCTCTATGAACTTCGGCCCCATGAACCGCGATGGTGGTGAGCGCAGACTCAACGTTGCTATCACCAGGGCGCGTCAGGAGGTGATTGTTTTTTCCACTCTCCGTGCCGAACATATCGACCTTTCCAAAACCAGATCACAAGGGGTCGCTGACCTCAAATGCTTCCTCGATTATGCCGAACGCGGCCCGGTGGCCATAGCTGAGAGACGCTCCGGCGAAGGCGAGGGAGAATGCGAATCTCCGTTTGAGATTCAGATTTGTGATGCCCTGCGTGACAAGGGGTACACCGTACATCCGCAGGTCGGCTGTTCTGGGTACCGAATCGATCTCGGCGTTCTCGATCCGGAGCGGCCGGGGCGTTACCTGCTAGGAATAGAGTGCGATGGTGCGAATTATCATCGATCCAAGACAGCCCGGGACCGGGACAAGTTGCGAGAAAGCATCCTGATCGGTCTCGGCTGGACTATCCACCGGGTATGGTCCACCGACTGGTGGGAAAGGCCGACAGAGGAGTTGGCCCGGATCGAAGCGGCCATCGAAGCGGCCAGCCAGACGATTCATGTGCCGGAAACGGTGGCTGACCCAGCGGCACAGCGGATTGCGGCGGCGCCGCAAACTGCCGTAAGTGCACCGGTGGCAGAGGTTGCTCAAAGTACTTCGTTCGCGCGTCCAGTAGTCCATGACCCGGTGTTACCGGTTTATGAGCCTTTTACGTTTAGAGAACTCATGGGCACTCCTGACGGTTTTTATGAAGCGAAGTCCGACAACAGTATCCGTGCGCTTATAGAGGCGGTTGTTTGTAAGGAAGGACCGGTGAGTCTTGACATCGTTGCACGCCGGGTTGCTGAACACTGGAGGGTGGGAAGGGTCACCTCCCGAGCTGTGAACCGTATAGAGAGCTTGATCGGAAAATCTGATGTAAAGGTTGTGCGAGAAGCTGAAGGTATCTTCCTATGGGCACCCAACCAGGATGCGAAGACATTTTCACTATTCCGCATTGCCGGGGAGAACGAAAACTCGAAAAGGGATGCCGAATACCTCCCCCCACAGGAAATCGCCAATGCTGCTCTGCATGTTCTTGAGCAGAATGTGAGTTTGCCAATCGCGGATTTAGTGCGGGAGACTGCCAGGTTACTTGGTTATCAGAGGACCGGACCGGCGGTTGATAAGTCGATGCGGAGTGGGGTTGGGATTTTGGTGAAGAATGGCGGGGCGAAGGAAGAAGGCGGGGTTGTTGTTCATGTAGGGAACTAAGTGTTTTGGCAAAGAGATTTTAGAATTATATTAGCAGCAATGCACTAAAATACAAACCGACAGGAGACACACTATGAATAACGTGATATGCCAAGCAATAAGAGAAAGAAGGGTTTTAAGTTTTACCTATGATGATTTCACCCGCGTTGTCGAACCTCATTGTCACGGCGTAAGTACTGCTGGAAACTCGGCACTGCGTTGTTATCAAACTTCGGGTGGTAGTTCATCTGGTAAAGTGCCAGGTTGGCACATGATGAAGACCGACAAAATAATTGGGCTAACGGTCTCTCAATCAGTATTTACAGGGCCGAGAGACGGATACAAAAGAGATGATAAAGGAATGTCGACTATTTATGAGCAGTTTTAACCGAATATTTAAAAGAGAATCTAAAATGGGACAGCCTTTGACATAACGCTTATCTCGTGTCAAGGTCTGCTCCCGTGGATTCCCTCTTATTTTTGATGGTTAAGCGATAATTGGCATGTATACAATGTTTGGGAGAAACCTATGTTTATCGTAGAGCTGGATAATTGTAATAATATTGTTTCCGCAAAAATCAGTTTGTTGAAAAATCGCTTAAATATTCGCTACGCTATGAATGGTACTGGAAAAACAACAATTGCAAAAGCAATAGAACTACTTTCAAAACAAGAGAGCTTATCAGTTCTAAAACCTTTTGATGGCGATATTGCCCCCAAAGTTAGTGTTTCGAGTGATTCTGAAGGTATAAAAAAAGTTTTATTATTCAATGAGGAATTTGTTAATACAATTATTTTTAAAGAAAGCGAGGTCATACAAAATGCATTTGACGTTTTTATAAAGACTCCTGAATATGAGGAACGTCAACAAGCAATCAATGAAAAATTGAAAGAAATAAATATTGATACAAGTGTAAATCCTGACCTTCATAGATTAATGTCTGTTGGGCAAACCGTACTGGGAAAATTTACTCTAACCAAATCACTCGATTTTAAACAGACAGGTTTAATAAAAAGTCTAACAAGTTCAGAAAGCATTTTTAAGCTTCCAGAGCCTATTAAAAAATACCAGCCTTTAATGGATAAAGATTATAACGTTGATTGGGTTGGATGGAAAAACGATGGCTGTAAATACGACGATAATAGCATCTGCCCATTTTGCACTGAGAACCTGGGAAAAGAATATGAAAACGAAAAGACAATATTTACTGCGGCTTATACAAAATCAAATGTAAAAAATATTAAAGAGATAATTTCTTTCTTTGATGACGTTAAAGAATATATGGAAAAAAGTAAAAGTGAAATATTGTATAAATGTATAAAAGAAACATCGGACGAAGCAACAATTAATCTTTGGGTGAAGCGTTTCTATGATGATTTAAGGTATCTTGTTGATAAGATTAAAAAAGTGATTGAGTTTAATTCGTATAAGGTCAAACGCGAAGATATCTCTAAACTTGATGAACAACTTAAAGAATTGATTATTGACAGTACAGTTTTGTATATGTTCAATAACGTTAAAGTTATAGGGATTGTTGATGCAATTAATAAAAAAATAGAACTGGTGTTAAAAGAAACTGAGGCTCTTAAACAGGATATCGGGCAACTTAAAGGCTTAATTGGTTCAGCCACAGAAAAGGCTGTCACAGACATAAACGACTTTTTGCACAAATCTGATATAAATTATAGTTTAGAAATTAGGCATGAATCAGAAAGCATAACAAAGACACTACTAAAATATAAATCTAAAACAAAAGACGACATTCAAGTAGAAAATATAAAGCTACACCTTAGCTGGGGAGAGAGAAATGCTTTTGCACTTGTTTTATTCATGCATTACGCCATTAGTCACAAACCAGATATTATAATTTTAGATGATCCAATATCCTCTTTTGATAGTAATAAAAAATATGCGATTATAAATCGTCTTTTTATGAATTCTCCCAAGCATAAGAGTTTTTATAAAAAGACCGTTTTGATGCTTACTCACGATTTTCAACCTGTGATTGATTTTGTTGTCAATAATAAGCCCAATGGTAAAGATGTAAGTGCATATTTTTTAAAAAATATCGATGGTGTACTTTCAGAAATTGAAATAACAGAAAGCGATATAAAGTCATTACCAATGTTGCTATCAGAAAACGCAAGTAATGATACTTTGAATAAAGTGCATCGTGTTACAAGTCTTAGGAAGTTATTGGAACATACAAAAAAAGATCATTCACAAGAAATGGGATATAACCTACTATCTTGTTTGCTTCATGGAAAAGAAAATCCAACTTTTACTAATGATTCACCTATTGAGGCGGGAGATATATTGGCTGGAGAAGGGCTGATAAAAACTTATATCACTGATTTTTCATATATAAGTTACAAAAAAGATGTTTTCAGTAAGGACGAATTAATAGCATCTTACAAAACCGAAGCGAACACATATTATCAACTTCAAGTCTTCAGGGTCATTCTTGCTGTGCTGAATTTAAGGAGTAAAATAGGTGATGATCCCCTTCTAAAGTACATTGATGAACAATTCCATGTAGAAAATGACTACATATTTTATCTTGATTTGAATAAATATGATATTGTCCCTGATTTTGTAAAACCTAAATGTATTGAATTTTTAACAAAAGTGAAGATTTTATAAATTGCTATTTAATCGTTGCTGCAAGCAGGCCATTCTTTTTGCCTTAAACATAAGGGTCTGTATTGATACGCGAAGGTTTAATAATATTGTTGTTTATAATACTTTTGACTTGATAGGGCTTTAATGAAATTTCTTCATACATCGGATTGGCACATAGGGCGGGCGCTGTATGGCCGCAAACGCTATGAGGAGTTCGAGCGATTTCTCGACTGGCTGATCGGCTGTATTGAGTCCGAAGGGGTCGAGGCGCTGCTGGTGGCCGGGGACGTATTCGACAACGGCACGCCCAGCAATCGGGCGCTGGAGCTCTACTACCGCTTCTTGTGCCGCTGCTCCGACGCGGGGTGTCGGCACGTGGTGGTCACGGCAGGTAACCACGATTCCCCGTCGCTTCTCAATGCCCCCCGCGAGGTGCTACGCCATCTCAACGTGCATGTGGTCGGCTGCATGGCCGAGACTGCGGAAGAGGAATTGGTGGTGCTGCACGATAGCGACGGCAAACCGGAGCTGATCGTCTGCGCTGTTCCCTATCTGCGCGACCGCGATATCCGCCGTGCCGAGGCCGGCGAAACCTATGAGGATAAGGGTCGCAAGCTTGTGGAGGGTATACAAGACCATTACCTGCAGATGGGCGACGCCGCCGTTGCCAGGCGCGACGAGCTGGGAGGGGAAATCCCCATCGTCGCTACGGGGCACCTCTTCGCGGCTGGCGGTCAGACCGTCGAGAGTGACGGTGTGCGGGATCTGTACGTGGGCAACCTCGGCCATGTGGGGGGCGATGCCTTCCCCGATTGCATCGACTATCTGGCCCTCGGCCACCTGCACACGGCCCAGAAGGTGGGCGGTGCGGATTTTCGCCGCTACTGCGGCGCTCCCATCCCCATGAGCTTTGGCGAGGCCGGACAGCGCAAGATCGTCGTGGCTGTGAACATGGGTGCGGCGGTCGTCTCGATTGAGGAAATCCCGGTTCCCTGCTTTCAGCCGCTGGCTTCCGTACGGGGAGACTGGCACCGCATTACCGAGCAGATCGCAGCGATGAAGAAGGAATCTGCTTCGGTCTGGCTGGAGGTAATTTACGAGGGTGACGAGATCCTGGGCGATCTGCAGGATAAGCTGCGCGAACTGATCGACGGGACTCCCCTTGAGATCCTGCGCACAAGGAACATGCGCTTGGTTGAGCGAACCTTGAGCCGGATGACGACGGAAGAGACCCTGGATGACCTTGACGCGGATGAAGTTTTCAGCCGCTGCCTTGCGGCGCATGAGGTCCCACAGGAGCAGCATAAAGAGCTGGTCGCCGCCTTCCGTGAAACAGTTCTCGCCTTGCATGAAGACGAACTGCGGGGTGAATCATGAGAATTCTTCGCCTCCGTTTCAGGAATCTGAATTCCCTGGCCGGTGATTGGGATATTGATTTTACCCATCCTGCCTATGTTTCCAGCGGCATCTTCGCCATCACGGGACCGACCGGCGCCGGTAAAACCACCATCCTTGACGGTATCTGCCTTTCCCTCTATGGACAGACCCCCCGTCTCACCAGGATCACTCAGAGCGAAAACGAAATCATGTCACGGCAGACTGGCGAGTGCTCTGCCGAGGTCGAATTTGAAACAGGGAAAGGCCGTTTTCGCTGTCATTGGAGTCAGCACCGCTCGCGCAAGCAGGCTGATGGCCAATTACAGGCGCCAAAGCATGAAATCTCCGATGCTGAAAGCGGGACTATCCTGGAATCAAAGCTCAAGGCTGTGGCTGCAAAGGTTGAGGAAGTCACCGGGATGGACTTCGACCGTTTCACCCGCTCCATGCTGTTGGCGCAAGGTGGATTCGACGCCTTTCTTCAGGCAGCTCCGGATAAGCGCGCCCCGATCCTTGAGCAGATCACCGGCACCGAAATCTACAGCCGGATATCCATGAAGGTCCACGAACTCACCTCAGAGGAACGCAGGAAACTGGAGGCGATACGTAAAGACCTGAATGAAATGCAGCTGCTCTTGCCCGAAGAAGAGGTGGGCCTTCGCAGCGAACTGGCCGAAAAGGAACGGGAGGAAACAGGCCTGACCGCTGTTGCGCATCTGATCCGAGAACAGAAGACGTGGCGGGATCGGATCGTGGCGCTTGAGGCTGAACGCGAACAGATTGAGCAGGCTTGGCGATCGTTCGAGGGAAAGAAAGAGGCGGCTGGCCCTGAGCTCGAACAACTGGGACAGGGAAGACGAGCACTCTCCCTTGAAGGCGACTATGTCAATTTCGAGGGTGTTCGAAAGCAACAGAATGCGGAGCAGGCCGAATTGGCAAGCGCCTGTGAACGCCTTCCCAAAGCACAACAGGCACGTCAGGATGCCGCTGCACTGCTGGAAAAAACGGAGGCTTGTCTGCAAAGCTCCCGAACAGAACAGGCATGCGAGGCAGAGTCGATCCGCAAGACGCGGGAGTTCGATGTCAAGCTCGACGAGACACGCTCCCGGATTCAGGGTCTGGAGGGTGAGACTGAAAAACTCAAGAGACAGAGAGGTGACTACCGCGCTGCTATAACTAAATGCGATGAACAGATAGGCGAGGCCCGCACGGCGTTACAGGCCGTAGATGCCTTCCTGGAGGAGCATCGGGCAGATGCCGGCTTGGTGGAGGTGCTGACGGGAATAGATCAGCAGATAAAAACGTTCAAGCTACTCGGAGGACAGTGCTCTGAGCGGCGCAAGCTACTGGAGCGGCAGGCAGACGGGTGCAAGAATGCCGAGCAGGCGAAGCAACAGGCAGAGACCGCCTGGCAGAAGGCGGTACAGGCTGTTGCAATAACTGAGGAGCGACTCGGAAAGGTACATGCCGAACGCGAAAACCTTCTGCAGGGGCGTGAAATCGTGGCCTGGCGCTCTGAAGCAGAAGAGCTTGTGACCAGGCAAAACCGGCTGGGTACTCTTCACGAGTCCGTGGTGCGTGTTGTGGCAACAAACAACAGGCTGAAAACCCTGAAACTGCGGCAGGAAACCCTTGAAAACTCGCGACTGGAGCTCTCCCGACAGGATGAAGCTCTGACCGGTGAATGCGGCTTGCGCGACGAGATGGTTCTGCAACTGCAGGATAAGGTCGTGCTCCTTAACCGCGTGCGCGATCTGGAGGCGGAGCGGGCGCAGCTTGTGGATGGCGCGCCCTGTCCCCTGTGCGGCGCTAACGAGCATCCCTATGCCTTCGGCAATGTTCCATGTCCTGATGAGACACAGCAGGAACTGGAGCTCGCCCGTAAGGTGGCTAAAGAGTCTAGAGAGCGCCTCTCTGGCATACGAGCCGAACTGGCCGGCGTCGCGAAAGAGCTGGAGCAGGCCGAGCGAGAGCGAAGCGAATACCAGGGGATATTGGAGCGTGATCATGCCTTCTGTGCCGCTGTCGTTATCGAACTGAAACTGAGCGACGATTCGGCGGCAGGGGCCGATGCAATCCTAGCTGAGTCAGAATCGTGCCGGGAGACCCTGGCTGAATGTCGTAGCATCATAGACGGAGTCGAACGAAAAGATGTTGAAGAGCGGGGGGCGAAATCAGCTTATGACAAAGCCAGGGATGAACTGGCAGTACAGGATAAGGCGCGACATGCCATCGCCCTCGGGCTTCAGACTGCCATAAGCGAACGTGACCGTCTTGAGCGTGAGTATGCGACGCTGCAAGACGACCTCGACCGTGCATTGGCAGAAGTGGAACGCGCTGTGGAACCATACGGATGTAAGGAAATTTCCCTGCAAAACGTCGAAGAGATGCTCGATGAATTGACTAAGCGCCGCACTGCGCATGGAGAGCGGCTGCAGGAAAAGGAGATGCTTGCAAAGAGGCTTGCCGATCTCGGCAGTGATATGCAAAAACAGCAGGCTTTGCTGGGTGAAGCTGAAAAGAATCTTTCCGAACGGGAAGAGCTTCTACGTGACAGGATCGCGCAAAGGGCCGAACTGGCCGGCCAGCGCCAGGAGCTTTTCGGAGAGCGCAATCCGGACAGCGAGGAAAAGCGAATGGCCGACGCACTCAAGGAGGCCGGTGAGGGACGTGATGTGGCATGGCAGGAACAGAATCGCCTCCGGGCTGAGCTTGCCGGGCTGGAAGAGGGAATCCGAAAACAATCCACGTCCATCACGGCGAGGAAGACAGAGCTTGCCGAACTGGAACTGGCTCTGCATCGGCGGATGACCGAATCCGGCTTTGCGGACGAGGCCGCCTTCCTTCAGGCGCGTCTGCCACAGGAGCGTCTCAATGAACTCTCTCGTCTGGTTGACACCCTGCGGCAGGAAGAGATGCAAATTCAGGCCCGTCTTCTGGATCGGGCAGCTACTTTACAGGTGGAGCTGGACAAAAAGCTGACCGAGAAGTCCCTCGATCAGATCCAGGAGGAGAACGACGCCATCACAATGCAGTTGAACGAGCTGCAGAAGAAGCTGGGAGCGCTTGGCCAGAAACTTCAGCAGCACATCGAGCAGCAGCAGCTACAGCAGGCCCGACTGCAGTCTATCGAGATGCAGAAGAAGGAGTGCGCCCGTTGGGAACGTCTGCATGAACTGATCGGTTCGGCCGACGGCAAGAAATTCCGTAATTTCGCCCAGGGACTCACCTTCGAGCTGATGGTAGCCCATGCCAACCGCCAGCTGCAGAAGATGAGCGATCGCTATATCCTGGTGCGCGACAGCGACGAGCCGCTGGAACTCAACGTCATCGACAATTACCAGGCTGGGGAGACCCGCTCGACCAAGAATCTTTCCGGCGGAGAGAGCTTCATAGTCAGCCTCGCCCTGGCCCTTGGGCTCTCCAACATGGCAAGCCGTAATGTGCGCGTTGATTCGTTATTTCTCGACGAAGGATTTGGAACTCTTGATGAAGATGCCCTTGAAACAGCCCTTGAAACTCTTTCTGGCCTGCAGCAGGACGGCAAGTTGATTGGTATCATCTCTCACGTGCCTGCGCTCAAAGAACGCATCGGCACACAGATTCAGGTGGAATCTGGCAGTGCCGGGCGCAGCCATCTCAGGGGACCGGGATGCAGGCGGATTAATTAAATCAGTAATCTCAGATAGGACATTACCAACGAGGCGGTTTTCCCACGACGCAGGCATGTCACTCGTGAAATAGAGGAATTGCTGGAACTCAAAGGCTGTTGCAAATAGTGGATGAGGAAGGGGATGCGGAAGAGGATATAATCAATGCACCGGGGCCGGCCATTAGATATATTTAAACGCCTTGTTATGACTGGCAGGCTCGAAGAGGAAGAGGATGGTTATCACATTAACGTCCTGATGCCCGCTCATACCAGCCTGCTCTTGGAGGCCCTTGAAGGTGTTGCCAATGCGGAAAAGAAGAGCTGTGGCAGCACCTTTGTTAGACTTAACAGCCATCAAGGAATCTTCAGTGCTGGGTAAAAGCCTCCGTTTTTTCGATTTTGTTCATAAATAATCAAAGGTAAATCAGCCTTCGGCATCCATACTCTACCGATTTCTATCGCTATAGAAACTGGGACTGCTGGGAAAATGTGTATGGAAGATGTCTCACCGTGTTCAGCCTTCATTCTGTCCAGTAATCTGCGGAAGGTTTGCCGGAAATTCGCTAGT
>JBGQLM010000090.1:0-17338 GCA_041500085.1 Geobacteraceae bacterium | reverse complement strand
AGCCTGCGAGGTTCTGGAGCGACGCCCCCCATCTGCTGGCCGGCCGTGACCGCCTGGCAGGCGGCACCTGGCTGGGGGTGACGACCGGCGGGAAACTGGCGGCGGTAACCAATTACCGCGATCCGCGGATACAGGTCACCGATCCCCCTTCCCGCGGGATTCTGGTGGCAGACTTCCTGCGCGATGAGAGCATGACTCCGGCTGATCTTCGGGTGCACCTGCTCAGCCGCGGCGACGCTTACGACGGATTCAACCTCATTTACGGCACCATATCCGAACTGCACTACTTCACCAACCGGGGCGGCTCGTCAGGCCCGATCACTCCGGGCATTCACGCCCTCTCCAATCATCTCCTGGATACCCGCTGGCCCAAGCTGGTTGAGGCGAAAAATCGGCTGGAGGCCATTCTGCAGAAGGATGAGCCGGGAGCGGCTGAGCTGTTTCAGGCCATGGCCGATCCGACGCCGTTTGCCGACGAACTGCTCCCCGACACCGGCATCGGTCCGGAATTCGAGCGATTCCTCTCGCCTATCTTGATCAGGGGAGAGCGTTACGCTACCCGTTCCACCAGCGTGCTTCTCGTCAGCCGCAGCGGCGAGGTCACCTTCTGCGAGCAGAACCACGACACTCCGGGGATAATGCCGGTCTGCTTCACCTTCAGAATCAGCGCATAACCCGAAAACCTTTCCTAAATTTCGACACTCAGTTGCATCCCTTTCGTGGAGCGATATAGTTAATTAACCATCTCTGCTTAATGTAGCTTCTCAAATGCACCCTCAATTTTAAAAACATTTACACGGATACGTAGGCAAGTTCTTCTCATCTGAAAGGTAAGGAACTAAGGATATGACTAAAAAATCGGCCTTATTTGTCCTTATCCTGCTGATGGTGGCTGCCTCTGTTCTTGCCCAGGTGCAGAAACCCAAAGACTCCCTCGTCATTGCCATCAGCCCGGATTTTCAGCCGTTCACATTCTTGAATGCCGAAGGCAAGCCGGCAGGGATGTTTGTGGATATCTGGAGGTTATGGGCGCAAAAAACCGGCAAAAAAATTGACTTTATCTCCTCCGACTGGAAAACGTCCATTGAGAACCTGAAAACCGGGAAGGCTGATATTCATTCGGGACTATTTTATACTCCGGACCGTTACGAGTGGATGAACAACTCACCTCAATTTTATGAAGTCGGGCTGACTCTTTTCTATCCGCATAAGAAGGGCAAGATTTCCGGGTTAAGTGAACTTTCAGGGCAAACCGTTGCAGTTATTAACGGAACGCTGCAGGAAAGTTACCTGAAGAATAACTATCCTGACATCCGGATACTCAGCTGCAATGCTAGAGAGGAACTTGTCACTGTTACGCAAAGAGGAAAAGCAAAAGGATTCATGATCGCTTTTCCGGTAGGTCAAGCTGTCATTGACCGTATGGGGTTAACTGGTGAATTCGATGCGCTTGACAAGATACTTTACAGAGAAAAGTTCCATCCGGGAATTCTCAAAAAAAATGAGGAATTAGCTGCCCTTGTTGCCGATGGTTTTAACTTGTTGTCAGTCCAGGAATTACGTGAAATTGAAGCACGTTGGATACCTAATCCCGCGCAGCAGTACTTCATAACTCCTATTATCAATCTGACTCCTGCAGAGGGTGCATGGATAGGAAAACACAAGACCATCAGAGTAGGGATGTCGCCGGTATTCCCGCCGTTGAAATTCTTTGAAAACGGGGTGGTCAAGGGGATCGAACCTGACTACCTCAAACTTCTGTCCGAATATACCGGTATACGATTTGAGTATGTCATCTCTGATCTCTCGGTAATGGATGCAAAGGTAAAAGCCGGTGAAATAGATATGTTCCTCTCTTTCAATATACCGGAGCGTCTTTCATATATGTTGTTCACAGAACCTTTCATGGAGTTCAGGCAGGTCTTTGTTGCCCGTAGTGATGCCCCGTTTATAAGTGGAATCGGCTCATTGAAAGGAAAGAAAGTTGCAGCTGTAAAAGGCGTCAAACTATATGACAAACTTCTCAGCCCCTATCCTGACATCTCAGTGGTTCAGGTAGACACTATGGAACAGATGTTCAGGGCTGTGTCGGAATTCAAGGCCGACGCGCTGATTTCAAAAACAATATTTGCCGGCTATATAATGCAGAACTATCCGAATCTAAAAATAGCCGGTATAGCCGATCTCCCCACAGAACCTTATCTTTATGCCGTTCGCAAGGATTATCCCGAACTGGTCGGCATTCTCAACAAAGCCATCAGCTCGATTCCTAAAGACAAGTATGATGCAAATGTCCAGAAATGGTTCAGCCTGCGCCTTGAATACCGTCCGAACTGGTCTGAGCATCTGAAATGGGCGGCAGCAATCGGATGCGGTTTTACTCTCATCATCGCGTTTACACTTTACTGGAACAGGCAGTTGACGAGAGAGATTGAAAAGCGCAAGCAGACAGAGGGGTCGCTGAAACGCACCCTGTCTGATCTGGCTGAGGCGCAGGCAATTTCTCATCTCGGAAGCTGGCGAGTGATTTTTGGGGAAGAGAGTGAACAATGGTTCGGGTCAGATGAACTCCATCGCATCTACGGGTATCCTCTTGATATGCAACTCAATATGAAGACCGGCATCGAACGAATGCATCCGGAAGACGTGGAGTTTGTAAAAGCTGCGTGGTTCAGAGCCATAGAAGGAGAGGGCCCTCTGGAATGGGAACACAGGATCATTGTAAATGGCCGGGTCAGTTGGCTTAGTATCAAGACAAAAGTTGTATTTGATGCAGCGGGGAAACTGAAGGAGGCGTCAGGTATTGTCCAGGATATTTCTGAACGCAAGCGTGAAGCGGAAGAAAAGCTTGCATTGGAGCAGCAACTTCTGCGGGCCCAGAAGCTGGAGAGCCTCGGTGTTCTTTCTGGTGGGATTGCGCATGACTTCAACAACATACTGGCGGTCATCATCGGCCATTGCGGTCTTATGAAGCTTCGACCGGGAAAAGAAGAGGAGCATATTCCCGAGATTGAGAAAGCTGTAGAACGTGCTGCCGAACTCTGCCGTCAGATGCTGACATATGCCGGGAAAGCCCAATCTGTTATTACCTGGTTCGACATGACGCTACTGATTAATGAAATGGTCAGGATGCTGCAGGCGACCATCCCGCAGAATGCAGTCATAAAGACCGAACTGTCAGTCGATGTTCCTCAGATCAAAGGCGATTCCGGCCAGCTCAGGCAGATAGTCATGAATCTGATTCTGAATGCATCGGAAGCAATCGGCGAAACGCAGGGTGAAATACGGGTGTCATTGTCGAAGTCGGTTTTCAGGAAAGAGTCATCAGAAAAAGATCATCTCGGCAGGATCATAATGCCGGGAATTTATGTCTGTCTGGAAGTCACTGATAACGGTTGTGGAATGGATGATGAAACAATGAAGCGTCTCTTCGAGCCGTTCTACACGACTAAATTCGCGGGGCGAGGACTGGGGATGTCTGCAACCCTCGGCATTATCACAGCACATAATGGATCATTACAGCTTTTCAGCAGACTGGGCCAGGGTGCGACTTTCAAGATTTATCTGCCAGTCCAGATCGGTGATAACGCAGGTGAAGAAACAGCACTGCAGGAACTCTCGACCCAGTGGAAGTGGTCCGGTACGATACTTCTGGCAGAGGATGAGGATCAACTACGAATGATCGCGAAATCTATGCTTGAGCTGCTTGGCTTCACCGTTATTGAAACATCAAACGGCAAGGAGGCATTGGAGTCGTATCTGAATAATATCGGGAAAATCTTTATGGTCGTCACCGACATTGGTATGCCGGTCATGGACGGATATGCGTTGATCAGGGAGCTGAAAAAGCTCAGTCCAGAGCTGCCGATCATTATTTCCAGCGGATTTGGCGATGCTTCCTCACATACAGGCAGTGAAGAGATAACCGGGCTGATTAGTAAGCCGTATAATTTTGATCAATTGAAGGAAGTGCTGAAGAGCGTGGTGGAGCAAGTGTAGCAAACGAGCTTGAAGTCAGTTGTTGCGGGTGGAACGCTCTATCTGGTTCCCGTTTAGATTACAAACCCTCAGTAGTGTTGAACTGCTTCATTTTTCTCTGTAATTTATAGTAGTACATTCTGGAATCGGCATGTTTGTAGGCTTCCCCGAGCTGTTCGCTGTTTTCGGCTATTCCGGATCCTATCGAGATACTCAGAATAAAATCGTTGTTACCCTCGTTAATTACGGTCTGATAGTGCCGGATCCTTTTTATCAGCTCCTTTGCGGCAACGGCATCGGTGTTGGGCAGGATGATCGCAAACTCATCCCCGCCTATCCTGGCCACCAGGTCTTCGCCCCGGAACGTCTCCTTGAGTGCCTGTGCCGTCTGTTTTATGAGCCTGTCTCCTTCGGCGTGTCCGAAACTGTCGTTAACGAGCTTGAGACCATCTATATCCGCGACCAGAATGCTTACCGGGAACTGGCGGCTAAGAGCTATTCTCGCCATCTCTGCATCGAAATATGCCCGGTTGTATAGGCCGGTCAGGGCATCGTGGGTGCTCAGGTAGCGCAGGTTCTCTTCGTAGCGCTTTCTTTCATCAATGTTGCTGCACGTTCCGGTCACTCGCAGGGCAGTGCCTTGAGCATCACGTTCCACTACCATTCCGCGATAAAGGATCCATTTCCACTCTCTTGATTTCGTAAGCATCCGGACTTCAATCTCGAAAGCCTGCCTGAACCCGTTCCTCTCATCGTCCACAATTTTGTAGACACGCGGCAGGTCTTCGGGGTGGATCAAATCCCTGATAGCCGATACGGTAGGCTTGATTTCTTCGACGTCATAACCGAGCATCTGTATATAGTGATGACTGACATTGACAGCGCCGCTTTTTGTATCCCAATCGCAGTATCCGTCATGGCTTCCTTCAATGACAAGTTTGAGACGTTCTTCATTTTCGCGCAGGGCCTCTTCTGCAAGTCTGCGCCGTTCTTCACGGGAATAATTGTTCAGGGCAAAGGAAATATTTTCCGACATTTCCTGGAGGAGATCTATGATCTCCTGATCAAAGAACCCGATTTGATCCGAGTAAACCTTGAGCATACCGGTTATCTTCTCTTCATGTCTCAGGGGAAAGGCTGCGGATGAGTTGATCCCGTATTCCCAGGCAGCGGCCCGCCAGGGAACCGTCACCGGATCACTGCTGAAGTCGTTGCAGATATAGGGTGCACCACTACGGAAAGCAATTCCCGAGGGTCCTTGACCCTCTTCTCTGTTTGGATCGGCACTGACGACAAGAGAATCCAGGTAATTTTCAGCTTCGCCTCTGTGAGCGACCGGAACGAGTAAACCGGTTTCGGGATCGAGGGTTACGATAGCTGCGAGAGAAAACTTGCCATGCTCTACAGCAATCCTGCAGATCTCGCAAAACAGCTCTTCAGGGCTGTCAATAACCATGATTGCTTTATTGGTAAGACTCAAAGCTGCGTAAAGATTCTTGTACCGGATGTGCCGTTCTTCTGCTTCCTTACGTTCGGTTATGTCGCGGACGACTTCAACAGCTGCTATAATCGTCCCTGACTTGTCACGTATCGGGGCCGCTGTATTTGAGACGATATGGCTTTTGCTGTTTATGAAGATGGACCGTTCTGCTCTATGAACTTCACCATCGCTGAAACATTTATTCACGGGACAATCTTTACATACGGAATCATTCTGTTCATATGCCTTGTAACAGAACTGCCCCAGGCAATCGCCGAAAATATCCTTCAATTTCTGATTCTGGTAGACGATGCGAAACTCCCGGTCCTGAATAGTCAAGCCATCACCTATTGCAGAAAGGATTTCGTCGTTTTCTATATCAGCCAATAAATTTGTCTGCAGCTTCTTTTGAGGCACTTTTCTTTACCGCCTTTATTCCATAAGTATGCGTTTCGTATGCAATTTCTTGTCCATGCCGTATCTTAGCCGGTGTTAATGCATATAAATCAGGTAGTTGAGGTAGGTATAAAGAGTTCTGCTGCTATTGCTGATGAAAAACTGAAGGAATATGGAGGGTCGGCTTAGGCAGTTGCTTTATTATGCCAAGGAAAAGAAAAAGGCCTCGCAGGATACCTGCGAAGCCATGATTCTACTGGTGCCCGGGGACGGAATCGAACCGCCGACACGAGGATTTTCAATCCTCTGCTCTACCGACTGAGCTACCCGGGCGAAAGAAAGGTACTTATACTATTTTAGGAATTGCGATGTCAAACTTTTTCTTGCCAAAACTCATATCACGCCCGTGAAATGAAGCGTCCGTCACGCGTATCCACCTTGACCCTGTCGCCGGTCTCCAGATATGGCGGGACTTTTATTTTGAGTCCTGTTTCAAGAATGGCCTCTTTTGTCTCGGCTGTTGCCGTGGCATTCCTGATTACCGGGGGAGTCTCCGTTACGGTAAGCTCAACCGTCATCGGTAGATCGACATTGATCATCCTCCCCTGGAAAAGTCCGAGTTGAACTTCTGCGCCGTCAAGCAGATAAGGGGAGATCAGGGCGAAGTTGTCCCCTCCCATTTCGAACTGCTCGTATGTTTCAAGATCCATGAAGACCCCGCCGTCTCCGCCGGCATAAAGGAATTGCCCCTTGTGCCGTTCAAAGTCCGCTTCATCAACTTTGTCGCCGGAACGGAAAGTACGGTCCAGAACCTGCCCGGTCAGAAGGTTCCGGTATTTAGTTTTTACCATGGTGTTGGCGCCACGGGCGGAAGGGGAGACGACCATGACGTCCGTAAGCATGCAGGGCGCTCCCTCAAGCTGGATGATGAGCCCTTTTTTGAAATCTGACGTTGTAAACATGTATGAACAGCTCCTATTTTATTGTCTTTACAGACTTGATTACGATCGCAGTATCCGGAACGTTCTGGAATACTGAATTCTTTCTTTTCTGCGGTGCGGCGACCATTTTGTCGACAACATCCATCCCCTCGATTACCTTGCCGAATACCGCATAGCCGAAGCCACTTGGCGTATCGTCTCTATGATTCAGAAAATCGTTGTTCACGACGTTGATAAAGAACTGTGAGGTTGCCGAGTCAACCACCCCTGTCCTTGCCATTGCCAGAGTCCCCCGGTCGTTTTTCAGCCCGTTGCCGGCCTCGTTTTTGATAGGGGGTTTGTTGTCCGGCTTGGGCTGAAGTTCGGCAGTAAGCCCGCCACCCTGTGCCATGAACCCCGGGATGACCCTGTGAAAAATCGTATCCTTGTAGAAGCCGCTGTTTGCATAGTCGAGGAAATTCTTTACCGAAAGGGGTGCCTTGTCGGCAAAAAGCTCAATCTTGACATTACCCATGGAAGTCTCTATCAACACCACCGGGTTTTTTTCAGCTGCCGCGGCGGCTGTTGAGAGAAATGCGGTAAAGAGCAGTGCGTATACCAGACGTTTGAACATTTTGTGTTACCTCCGATGAATTTGTGCTTACGAGTTTAGGCTAAAATCCGGTTCCGGTCAAGTTTGACAAATACAAGAAAAGATTGACTTTAACTTTCAGCAGGGAGAAAATTATCAGCTGTTTGTAAATAAACCGGTTGGAGGGCAGGTGCAGACCATAAAATTCGGTACAGACGGCTGGCGGGGGGTGATTGCCCGTGAGTTCACATTTGAGAACGTTGCCATCGTTGCTCAGGCGACCATGGATTACATGATCCGTGAAGGTGTCGCTGAAAAAGGTCTTGTTATCGGTTACGATAGAAGATTCCTTTCACCCGAATTTGCACAGCGTACGGCAGAGATTGCAGCCGGTAACGGCATCAGGGTGTTTCTGACGAACGAGTACACTCCTACTCCGGCTGTCTCCTGGGCGGTCCGTGCAAAGCAGGCCGGCGCCGGCGTGATGATCACGGCAAGCCATAACCCGCCGGTCTATAACGGGTTCAAGGTAAAAGAGGGGTTCGGCGGCTCGGCACGGCCTTCGACAACCAAGAAGATAGAAGACCTGGTAGAAAAAAACATAGCGAACGGCAGAGAGATCCTTTCCATTCCTTTTGCAGAGGCTCTTGAGAGCAGAATGATAGAGATGTTCGACGCAAACGGGGAATACTACGCCCAGCTCGAAAAATATGTGGACATAAACCTGATCCGGAAAAGCGGGATACCGTTTGTAGTTGATCCGATGTTCGGTGCGGGGAGCGGGGCTTTCCCGAATCTCATCCACGGCTGCCTGGAGATCCACGGAGAGTGCAATCCTGCTTTCGGCGGACAGGCGCCGGAACCGACCGAGGAGCATCTGCTGGAGCTTTCTGAAACGGTAAGAAAAGAAAAGTACCGGGCCGGCCTTGCTTTGGACGGTGATGCCGACCGGATCGGTGCTGTTGACGAGAACGGAGAGTTCTTCTCTTCCCACATGATCTTCACGGTCATCATGCGGCACCTCATCGAGCGTAAAGGTCTGCGCGGCGGGGTTGTCAAGACGGTCTCCACGACCCAGATGATAAACCTGCTGGCAGAAAAATACGGGCTGGAGCTTTACGAAACCCCGATCGGCTTCAAGCATATCTGCGAGCTGATGCTGGAGCATGATGTCCTGATGGGCGGAGAGGAGTCCGGCGGGCTTGGTGTCAAGGGGCATATCCCGGAGCGTGACGGCATCCTCATGGGGCTGCTTCTCCTTGAGTCGATTGCCATGTCAGGCAAGGGGCTCCGGCAGCAGCTGAACGAGACCATGGACGAGATCGGTTATTTCTACTATCGGCGCCTCGATCTGCAGATCGGGCAGAAGGCCAAGGAGTTGCTTGTCGATCATCTGAAGCGCGGCGGCATAAAAGAGCTCGCTGGAGCTGGCGTTGTAGCGACCAACTTCTCCGACGGTTTCAAGTTCATTTTCGAAGGCGGGGCATGGCTGCTTATCCGTCCGTCCGGGACAGAGCCGGTCCTTCGTCTTTACAGCGAGGCGGCCAGCCTGGGGGAAGTAGAACGTTTCCTTGCTGCAGGCCGGGAGCTTGCCGGAGTATGATCCATGGCTCACGATAAAATAGTCATAAAAGGTGCCTGCGAGCACAATCTCAAGTGCATCGATCTCGAGATCCCCCGTGACCAGCTGGTGGTCATCACCGGCATTTCCGGTTCCGGCAAGTCGACGCTCGCCTTCGACACCATCTATGCCGAGGGGCAGCGTCGTTATGTGGAGTCGCTGTCATCTTATGCCCGCCAGTTCCTCGAGCAGATGGACAAGCCTGATGTCGAGTCGATAGAAGGACTCTCGCCTGCCATCTCCATAGAACAGAAGACCACCAGCAAGAATCCCCGCTCCACAGTTGGCACGGTCACCGAGATCTACGACTATCTCCGGCTCCTTTTTGCCCGTATCGGAAAGCCCTACTGTTATCAGTGCGGCAAACTGATCGCCTCCCAGACCGTATCCCAGATGGTGGACCAGGTGATGGCGTTTCCTGAAGGGACCAAGTTCCAGCTCCTCTCCCCCATGATCAGGGGGCGCAAGGGTGAGTACCGCAAAGAGCTGCAAAATCTTCGCAAAGAGGGGTTCACACGGGTCATCATCGACGGCGAGGCTTTAGAGCTGGCGGAAGAGATCTCTTTAGACAAGAACAAAAAACATGACATCGACATCGTTGTCGACCGTCTGATTGTCAAGCCGGGCATCGAGCGGCGGCTCGCTGACTCCTTTGAAACCGCGCTGCATCATGCGGAGGGGATCGCCAAGGTGCAGATCATCGATCCCCTCACCCGGCCTCTGGCCACCCTCTCCCAGGGGGAGAGGGTCAATGATCTCCCTCGCCCTCCGGGAGAGGGATGGGGAGAGGGCAGCCTGCCCGAGTACATTCTCTTTTCGGAGCAATTGGCTTGCATCGACTGCTCCATCTCTTACCCCGAGATGACTCCGCGGATGTTTTCCTTCAACAATCCGTACGGCGCCTGTCCAGACTGTACCGGACTCGGTACGCGAATGTATTTTGACGCTGACCTGGTGGTGCCTAACCCGGATCTTTCGATCCGCGAGGGGGCAATCGTCCCGTGGGAAAAGAGGCTTTCCGGCTGGTATCATCTCACGCTGGATGCTCTTGCCAAAGCCTACAAATTCGACATCAGGATCCCGTTCAAAAACCTTTCTCCCAAGGTTCAGGATGTGATACTCCGCGGCTCAAAAGGGGAAAAGATCGAGTTCTGGTGGGATGAGGATGGCGGCAAACGTCACACCTACCACAAGGAGTTCGAGGGGGTGCTGAACAACCTGGAGCGGCGCTATCTCGAGAGCGAATCAGAGAACGTGCGGGAAGATCTCGAAAAATACATGAACGTGATGCCCTGTCCTACCTGCGAAGGGGCAAGACTGAAAAAAGAGTCCCTTTATGTCAGGGTCGGCGGGTCGAATATCACCGAGGTGACGGCTCTCGCCATCCGGGAATGTCTTGAATTTTTCAACAATCTTCAGATCTCCGAAAAAGAGACCGAAATTGCCCGGCGTATCCTGAAAGAGATCCGGGAGCGGCTCGGCTTTCTCGTGAATGTGGGACTCGACTACCTTTCTCTCGACAGGACCGCCGGGACTCTGTCAGGCGGCGAGGGGCAGCGGATCCGTCTTGCGACCCAGATCGGCTCTTCTCTGGTCGGTGTTCTCTATATCCTTGATGAGCCTTCGATCGGGCTTCACCAGAGGGACAATGCCCGACTGCTGATGACCCTGATGCATCTGCGCGACATTGGCAACACGGTCCTGGTCGTAGAGCATGACGAAGAGACCATTCTTGAAGCGGATCACGTGATCGACATGGGGCCGGGAGCCGGGATACACGGGGGCGAGGTCGTTGCCCAGGGGACGCCGCGGCAGATCATGGAAAACCCCGCTTCGATCACCGGCAAGTACCTTTCCGGCGAGTTGTCCATACCGGTGCCGATTGAGAGGCGAAGCAGCAGCAAGTCGATAACCATTGTCGGGGCGTCCGGGAACAACCTGAAGAACGTGACAGTAGAGATTCCTCTTGGTGTTATCACCTGCATTACCGGCGTGTCCGGTTCGGGCAAGTCAACACTGGTCATCGATACCCTGCACAAGGTGCTGTCGCAGAGGCTCTACCGAAGCCGGGAGAAGGCCGGAGCCGTAGAGGATATTAAGGGTCTTGAATTTCTGGACAAAGTCATAAACATAGACCAGTCGCCCATCGGCCGTACCCCCCGTTCTAATCCTGCCACCTATACCGGTGTCTTTGCCGACATTCGCGACATATTCGCGCAGCTCCCCGAATCGAAACTCCGTGGCTACAAGCCCGGAAGATACTCCTTCAATGTCAAGGGGGGAAGATGCGAGGCCTGTTCCGGCGACGGGATCATCAAGATCGAAATGCATTTTCTGCCCGATGTCTATGTCCAGTGCGAGATCTGCAAGGGGGCGAGATACAACCGTGAGACTCTCGAAGTTCATTATAAAGGCAAGAGTATTGCGGATGTCCTGGACATGACAGTCTCCCAGGCGCTTCAGTTCATGGAGAACATCCCCCGGATAAAGAACAAACTCAAGACCGTCGAAGATGTCGGTCTTGGCTACATCCGTCTCGGTCAGTCGGCAACCACACTTTCAGGCGGTGAGGCGCAGCGGGTGAAGCTGGCAAAAGAGCTTTCAAAAAGAGCTACCGGCCGGACCATCTACATCCTGGATGAGCCGACAACAGGACTTCACTTCGCCGACATCGCCAAGCTGCTGGAGGTTCTGCATAAGCTGGTGGAGGGTGGTAATACGATCGTTATCATCGAGCACAACCTCGATGTCATAAAAACTGCCGACTGGATCATCGATCTGGGCCCTGAAGGAGGAGACAAGGGGGGGGAGATCGTCGCCGCCGGTACCCCGGAGATGGTGGCAAAGGTGACCGGATCGTATACCGGGCAGTATTTGAGGAAATTGCTGTAATTGCGAAAACGGCAGTTGCGAGCCCCCTTCATTCGAGCTGACGTGCTTATTTCTGCAATTCTAAGCTCATTCGCTTCAGCCGATAAACTCGCCCTGCGGGCTCAGACAGTATCGGCTGTTTACGCTTCATTTCGCTAAGAATTGCGACGAAACATCACTAAGGCTCTCATTCCGGAGACTCGCAACTGCCTTCCGGATTAAGACAGGGAGACCAGCCAGACATACGGCACCATCCCGTAGTTCCAGGCAAGACAGAGTCTTCGGTAGCCCGAGAACAGAAGTGCCTCACCCTCAGAACGGAGAATGATCGGCGCCGGCAGGACCAGTTTCCCTTCCCTCTGCAGGGCATTTTCCATTTTGTTGTAGTTGAGGCGATAGCCCCGCTTGGCCTTGGCCAGGTAGCGAGCGTACTCTTCATAGGTGTGATGGGAGTGCAGCACCGGAATTCCTTCAATCGCCCCGCCACGCGGGTAGGGCGCCAGCCTGCCGTCAGCAAATGCGGCAACTATCTTTTCCCAATCGATACCGTACTTCAGATAAAAGGGCTGCTTGGCAGGGTGGTGGTGAAATTCCCACTCCTCACCGCCAAGTTCCGGCCGGATCCATTCAATGCCGAGTGAAGAGGTGGAAACGGTCATCTTTCGGTTGTCTCATCGATCAGTATTTCATCCTGCAATTCATTGATGTCGTCACTTTCTCTCGGGAAGTGACGTGACAGCTCGTCTCCGCAGGATTTTATGACCTTGCAGAGAGCTTCGCAGGCATGATCATCCCTGATTCCTGTTGCAAGGACCTGCACCAGCTGCTGCCATGATTCGGGAGGAATGCGTGCATTAATCCCGCGATCGCCGAGAATCCAGACCTTGCGCTCGAAGATGGAGATGAAGAGGAGAATACCGGTTTCGTGTCTGGTGCGATAGAGACCTTTTTCATAGAAAGCCCGCACTGCCCGGGCTTTTACGGCTTCATCCATTCGGCGTCCCGCAATGAACGGTTTCTGAAGAGTGGTAGCCCGTGCGAGTAGCCACTGGATAGGGTAATACAGGGCAATGGTCAGGGGGAGATACGACCAGATGGTGACATGATGGATTGCAATGGTAACCACGAGCGCCACTGTTGCAGCTCCGAGCACTGACCCGAGGGTTACAGCCTCGCGATAACTGTCACTCCGCGCCACTACCATGGTGGCGATCTCTCCTGACGTCGCACCTTCAGCGTTCACGACAGCCAGTCGGATCTTCTCCTGCTCCGCAGGGGTGAAAAAGCCTTCAGCACTAACCTTGTTCATACCTCTCCCCGCTTTCACCAGTCACCTGAAGCGCCGCCGCCGCCGAAGTCGCCACCACCGCCGGAAAAACCACCGGAATCGCCGCCACCTCCACCCCCATAGCCTCCTCCGAAAAACGGACCGCCGAAGTAGCCGCCTCCCCCGCCGCTACCAAAGAGAAAGGCCAGGAACAGCCCGAGCAGGAAGCCGCCGACCGTCAATCCGGCGATAATGGCAAAGGCCAGTCCGGGAAAAGTCAACCATGCTATGACCGGCAGACCGATGGCGCCAACGGCTCCGGAAAGGTAGCGGGAAAAAGAGCTGAGGAATACTGCGGCAACAGCGAGAAAAACCAGGAGGGTAAATATGGGAGGCGCACCTCTTTTGCCCTGGTGCAGATCCCGGGGAGCGGCCTTGTACTCCCCTTTTGAAACATCGATGAGCGCTTTGACACCGGCAGTTATCCCGCCGTCAAAGTCACCCGCCTTGAATTTCGGAGCGATATCGGCGCGGATTATCCGCCCTGAGACAAGATCGGTCAGCTTTCCTTCTAGCCCCCGCCCCACCTCGATCCGTACCTTCCGCTCTGCCTTTGCGACCAAGAGGATAACACCGTTATCAACCCCCTTCTGACCGATCTTCCAGGACTCCGCCATTTTGATCGCGAACTCTTCGATACTTTCGCCACCAAGGGTCGGAATGGTAAGGACAACAATTTGGGTGGAGTCACTTTTTTCAAAATCGGTGAGCTGCAGCTCCAGAGCGGCTGCTCTTTCCGGAGAGAGCATGGCGGCATAGTCGTTGACATGCCCCCGCAGGGCCGGCAGGTCAAGCGCCAGTGCTTGTGAAGAGAGTGCTATCCAGATTAGCGAGGCAACAAAGAATTTCATTCTTTACCCTTATGCTCCGAAGTGACTGATAGCGGTTAAAACTTCACCTTAGGCGCTGTTTTAGCCCCTTCTTCAGCCTTGAACGGTTCTTTCCTGGTCAAGTGGAGCAGGATCGAATTGGTCATGCTGTTAGGAAAGGTCCTGATGCTTGTGTTGAAATCCTGGACAGACTTGTTGTAGCGGACGCGCGCGACATTGATCCGGTTTTCCGTCCCTTCCAGCTGGTTCTGCAGGTCGAGAAAATTCTGGTTGGCTTTGAGGTCCGGATATTTTTCGACTACGACCATGAGGCGGGAAAGGGCTCCGGACAGCTCTCCCTGGCTCTGCTGAAACTTTGCAAAGGCCTGCGGGTCATTGACCAGTTGCTTGCCTGCCTGCACCGAACCGACCTTGGCCCGGGCTTCTGTGACCGCCTTCAACGTGTCGGCTTCATGCTTCGCGTAACCCTTTACCACCTCGACCAGGTTGGGGATGAGGTCAGCACGGCGCTGGTAGGAGGCCTCGACATCGCCCCAGGCGGCAAAAACCGCTTCCTCGGCGGCCTGCATGCTGTTGTAGCCGCAGCCGCCGAGCAGGCTTAAGCCCATGAGAGAGAGTACCAGAATTATAAATCGCTTCATACGTCCTCCTTGAAATCAGTTTTTAAGAATCTAATCATCGTTGTGCGGATTGTCACCCTCCTCCGCAAATAACCAAGGTGATATGAAGGGTCGACCTCCACTGCATCGGTAACAGCTCCCTATTTCCGGTCAGGAAAGGAGTCCGGTTCGGATTCTCCTACCGGATTAGCGAAGAATAACGGATTCGTCACAAATGTCAAACCTGACCTAAGAACGGCTAAAGTCTTTACAGTCAACCGTCAAATTGGTAATTTTCATACAATCGATTAAATTCATCGTTTTCTTGAATGGAGATCTATGAACGTCAAGCAGCTTGAGGTTTTTCTCGCCGTTGCCGAGACAGGCAGCTTTTCAAAAGCGGCCAACGTCAGATTCATCACCCAGTCAACGGTAAGCCAGCATATATCTTCTCTGGAAGAGGAGTTTGAGCTCCCTCTTTTCGACAGGACAGGCAAGGGAGCACTCCTCACAGAAGCTGGGAAGCTATTGGCAACCCATGCAGGAAAAATACTCGCCGGTGTGCGCGAAGCAGAGAGAGAACTGAATCGTTTCAGAGGGTTGGAAGAGGCGGTTCTGAAAGTCGGAGGAAGCAACATACCTGCCGATTACATAATCCCGGCAGCTTTGCCCCGGCTGTTGCAGAGCTCTCCCGGACTGACGATAACAGTCTGCCAGGGTGACAGCCGGGGAATTCTGGACAAACTGCTCAGGGAGGAGGTTGAGCTCTGCATCGTCGGCAGCATCTTCCCTCTGGAGGGGATCGATTTTCTGCCTATGGGAACGGAGGTTATCCGCCTGATCGTCGGCAGTTGTCATCCGTGGGGAAAGAGAAAATCGGTCAGCATCAACGAGATCGAAGACGAGCCGCTGATTTTCCGGGAGCCGGGTTCAGGTACCGGCAAATCAGTGCTCGAAGCTTTGTCACGAGCCGGTTTGAACAGCGCAACACTGAAGATAAAGGCGGTTCTCGGCAGCAACGAGGCGATCAAGCAGGCCGTCATGGGGGGGCTGGGAATATCCTTTGTTTCAGAGCTTTCCGTGAAACATGAATTGAAGCGGGGAGAGCTGGTATTCGTTGATGTCGACGGGGTGGAGATTGTCCGGAGTTTTCATCTTGCGGTAAGGTCCGGAAGAGCTCTTTCGCCCGCTGCGCAGGCTTTTGTCGCGGTCATGCGGGAGATTATCGAAAATAAAACCCCCGCCTGATGAAGGCGGGGGTTGGTTGTTCATATTGAGGTATTGGTATGGAATTAATTAGAACGTAGTCGGAACGCAGGCTTTGACTGCCGCACTGGCTGCGGCCGATATCGTTGAGCTGGTGAAGCTGTAGGTCCCCAGATTGGTCTGATAATAGCCGCTGCCGTTGCCGGAGTTGGCTGCGCAGCTGGTAATGTACGAGCATCTCTGGATTGCGCCTGAGTATACATAGCAGGTGTATCCTGCTGAGGCGCCGGCCGAGATTGAACCGCTGGAAGTTGACTGTGCCGCCGGCGGTGTAGTAGTCGTAGTCGGTGTAGTAGTCGTAGGCGTTGTGGTGGTAGTAGCCGGAGCCGGAGTTACTTGAGTCACAGTTAGTGTTGTAGCAGTAGTAGCTCTGGTAGTAAAATTATCATCGTTTCCCATAAAAACACACCCGGTGCAGCCCAATGTCGCTGCTCCCGAAGATATCGCAATCGGGTTGTAAGCACTCTCGGTCATGGGTTTTCTGGGATCGCATGGAATCGGGGCTCCGGTGGCAATATCGGAGCCGCATATGTTGGCGTTTGTAGAAGTGGTATTTCCGGGGTCTGACACCGAATAACAGCCAGGATTGAAAGGAGATGTGGGACATGTCTTGATCATGTTCTTGTCAACAATAAATACATCGTTGGTCGAAGACTGGGCGACCTGAATATTGTCAAGAACACTGTCAAAACCGGTGCCGTCTGCATTAAAATCACCATTAATCGGATCAAAAGTAGTTGATACATTTGCAGCTGTCAGGCTAGGTGTAAGCGATTTTTGAATAAATATTTTTACAGAGGTGAGTTTGGTAGTGGTTACAACTGCTGGAGTTACGCCAGCGGGTTTACCTGTGGTTGACAGAACACCTGCAATAGCGGTGGTAATCGGCGTAATATTAACTGTTATGCTTTGACCGACTACAGGCGCTTTATCCTGTACAGAATACAGGGTGATAGTCCCAGCCACGGCTTTAAGAACAAACGGCGCCGTTAACCCAGTGACATCAAAGCTGAAACTGCCATCAGCCTTGGTAGTTGCTGTGACTGTCTTTGCAGTCGGTACTGACGAGTCGGTTAAGGTTATTGTCGCATTGGCTAATGGAGCACCTTTTGCCGCGACACCTTTTAGGCTTGCAGCTGTACTTGCAGCTGTATTAGTACTCGAACCCCCACCACAACCTGCCAAAAATAAAGAGGTTACTATCAAGATACTTGCACATCCATAGCACATCTGTTTAATTAGCATAACGTCCTCCTTATGAATCTGTTAATGTTGATTCCAGTTGCAATATTATTATCTATTAATAATACTGAATGGCAAGTTAATCTCTTAGGGTTGAATTCCCCGCCGCTTGCGGCGTAGATTGTATGGATGAGCAATTACATCCATAAGAGCCACAACGTTACGGTACTTCTGTACCATTTTGTATTACCTGCGAAGTATCGTCGAGCCGTGTTT
>JBGQLM010000089.1:0-17429 GCA_041500085.1 Geobacteraceae bacterium | reverse complement strand
CATTCACCACCCCGCCGAGGGCCGCACCCCAGGTTGCCGAGGCAGAGCCCTTGATGATTTCGATCCGATCGATATGCTGGACCGGTATCAGGCCGGGGTCGATCGCCCCCTGGAGCAGGTTCCCCTGGCTGACCCCGTCGATCAACAGCAGGATGTTGCCGCTGCCGTCGTCTTCCCCCTGGAGATTGAAAAATGTAAAATCCCCCGGGGTTCTCGTATTGTTTATCTGGATGCCGGGAACGGTCTGCAGAACCTCGGCGAGGGTATGGGCATTGAGGGCGGCAATCTGATCCGCCGTGATGACCGAGACGTTTTCGGCTATCTTGGAAATGGGGCGCGGGGAGTGGCCGGAGGAGATCAAAGTAGTTTCAGCTGCGGGAAGATCGACAGGGAAAAGATCGTCCGCTACGTCCTCGCCCCGTGCGGGGGCCGAGAAGAGAAAGAGGATTAATAACATTAAATATGTATAGCAACGATTGCGCACAATATTTCTCTTGCGGAAGCAGGTGGTGGTAGTATAAATTTAATTAGAATAAAAATTGAAGTTACATTTTAGCTTATAGCATGAATAATCGGTCGCTGTCCATAGTTGAGAGTTTCCCATCCTTCGGGATGTATTTCATCAACAGGAGGTATGCGCGATGGAACTGTTAGAGAATGAACTGGAAGTGCTGGACGAGGGGCGTGGCGATTGTGAGGAGCTTGCCACTTGCTGCAATGGAGCAAGCGCCAAAAAGTAACACCTGACGGCGAAGTTGACAAAGGGGGAGCCATGCTCCCCCTTTTCTATTGGAGGGATCATGCCCCTGTCGCGCTACCTGAAAATCTACCCCGACCATGGCCGTCCCGGTCATGTCATTCTCTACTCCACCAAGAAGGGCTCAATCGTAAGGCTTCCGGAAAAAGTGCTGGTCTCTGCCGTTGACGGCACATTGCCCGAGAAACAGCAACAGACCCTGACCCGCCTGGGAATGCTTGTCGATGACCCCGCAGTTGAGCGCCAGGAGATGACCGGACTCGTCAAGAGGGCCAACTCGCGCAACACCCTCTTCAGAGGAACCGTCGTTCTCAACCTGGAGTGCAATCTCGCCTGCACCTACTGCTATGAGGAGGGGTTCCGCGGCAAGCTCCAGATGTCCGATGCAACCGCCGGCACCACCGTCGACTGGGTTGTGGCCGAGCATATGGAACAGGGGCGCGACGTGGAGATCCAGTTCTACGGCGGCGAGCCGCTGCTGTCGCTGCCGCTGATCCACAACATCTCCACGCAGCTGCAGCTAGCTGCGGCAAGCTACGGCAGGAAGTTTTCCATCTCCATGACCACCAACGGCACTCTGCTGACCCGCGCCGTCGTCCAGCAGCTTCTCCCCTATAACTTCACCAAAGCCATCCTGACCCTGGACGGGCCGCGGGAGATCCATGACACCCAGCGCCCCTTTTTCTCTGGCAGAGGGAGCTTCGCCACCATTGTGGCCAATATCAAGAACGTTCACGATCTGGTCAGGGTCGATCTGGGCGGGAACTTCACCCGAGATAATTACGGAGCATTTCCGCAGCTGCTCGATCATCTGCTAGACGAAGGGCTCACGCCTGAGAAACTCGGCAGCGTACAGTTTTTCCCAGTCACCCCCAAGTCGGGCAAGGGGGCAGACATCGGTTCCGGGTGCGCCTCCAGCAGCGAGCCGTGGCTCATGGAAGCTGCTCCGTATCTACGCGGTGAGATCATCAGGAGAGGGTATAAAACAGCCAAGCCGACAATGGCCGCCTGCGTGATCGAGTTCGACCATGATCTTGTCATCAACTATGATGGCTCCCTCTACAAGTGCCCGGCCTTCATGGGGTGGCCGGAACTTTCCGTCGGCACCCTCGCTGATGGAATCAAGGATTACTCCGTCTCCCACAATCTGGCTGTCTGGCATAACGACGAATGCCTCGACTGCGCCTATCTCCCCTTATGTTTCGGCGGCTGCCGCCTGAACCCGCTTCTTCGGAACGGCTCTATCAATGAAGTCGACTGCCGCCGCGAGTTCTACGATGTGGCTCTGGAGCAGTTTATCCTGCAGGATCTTATCCGGCGCTGAAGCTGCAAATACAAAGATGTCAGTCGATTTACCGGCATGAGATCACTCGTGCTTGGGAAAGAGCTGTTCCAGACCGGAGAGTTTTATTTCGAGCTTGGTTGCAACATTATCGTTGGTGAAGAGGGTCGTTTCGCTGACATCAACAACCGGCAGTTCATTCGCCGGCGTCCCATTGCGCAGTTTTTTGACCAGAGAGCAGCTTTGCTCACCGATCATCTGCCGCGACACCTCGAGCGCAGCCAGTGCCCCTTTTGCCAGATAGCCCCTGCTAAAACTGATTACCGGCAGATTCTGTTTCTGGGCAAAGAGGAAGTAGGCATCGACATTTTCCTGGGAGACAGCGGTACTGTCGGGGAGCATCCAGATTCCGCTGACACCGTGCTCTTTCAGCCTGGCCAGAGCAGAAGGCACATCACGCGGTGAGTGAACCTCTATGGCAACCAGCTCGACGCCAAATCCAGGGGCAGCCTGCCGGGCCCTTGCCAGGTAGGCGCCGCTGCGGTGTGGCTCGTAAAGAACGCCAATCCGCTGCAGCTGAAGTTTTTTGAAGAGCTTGAGATAGTTGTCAGGGGAGACGTTCATGGTTACGCCGGTGACATTATCGCCGAGAGTTTTTTCATTGATATCAAGCGCCATGGTAAAAACAACTGGGGTCCGGCGAAGCTTGCGCGCCTCCTTCAGCGCCTGGTCACCGACTGCAACCACCATGCGGGGCTGCTCTTCGCGGACGATTCTGCCGAGATCGAACTCGGCGTAGTCGCTCATCACCAGCGTCTCGGCTCCGGCGGCACAGCCGTTCTGGATGAGGCGCACCGCCTGCTCATAAGCCGGACGGCTCTGGCTCTGGACGATCAGCAGCTCGGCAGCGCTTGCCGGCAGGGCCAGGAGGAAGGCCAATATGGAAAGGAGGATAGTTCTCAAAATCTGAACCTCACTCCGCCTTCCAGCCATCTGGGGGTGTTCTTGTAGGTGGAAAACTCCGAATCATTCTGATACTGGGCGCCGTTAAAGAGGTTGCGGACCGAGAAGAAGAGCTCCGGCGACAGGTCGCTGGCGGGCCAGAGGCGCTGCGTCAGGTGCAGATCGGTGATAACTGCGTTGTATCTGGCGTTGTTGTCGGCCGGGGCGTTCCAGTTAATGTAATTAGCGGTCAATACCCCTTTGAGCCCGATCCTCTTTTCGTCATAAAGCAGCGAGGCTTTTACCAGGTTGGTGGGCACGAGTTGCAGGCGGGTACCGGTTTCGCGGTCCCGGGCATGACTGTAGGTATACCCGCCAGCCAGGGAGAGGCCGTAGAGCGGTGTGGTGCGGGCTTCCAGCTCAAACCCCTGCTTGATCTGCTCCCGGAAAGTAGCCCCCGGGTTGTCGGGGTTGAAGTCAGAAACGATGGCATTCCAGATGTCATTGTAAAAGAGAGTTCCCTTCAACCAGAGATAAGGGACAGCCTCGCTTTCAACGCCGGTCTGCACGGTCCAGACCCGTTGCGGCCCATTGTCGAAGTTTGCAAGGGGGAGTCCGAAGCCGTTGGCGCCATAGGCGCGCAGCAGCGTCTTTGCTGTCAGGTGATAGGTGGCCCCCAGATTGTAACTCAGGCAGTCGTTGCCAAGGCCGGTGCGGTCGATACGAATGCCGGGCAGAATGGTCAGAGCTCCGTAGCTGACCGCGCCATTGGTAAAGACAGCCAGACTGTCTTTGTGCTTATCGATCATGAAGGGGGAATCGGGGGTCAGAGCATCCCACTGCTGGACCTTACCATACTCATACTCCACCCCGGTGATCACGTTTTTGCGACTGTCGCCCCAGGTAAGCTTAACGCTGCCGCCACGCGTTGCTTCGCGAGAATGGAATTCCTTGAATGGCGTAACCACCCCCTGGTCGTTGTCGCCCAGCTTTGTCCAACCGCTATTATTGCTGGCCTTTCCTGCCAACTCCAGGGTCAGCTGCTCGGCAAGGGGGTAGCTGAAATTGAGAAAAGTGTAGAATTTTCGATCGGCGCCATTGTCATGGACCAAGGCATTTTCGTCGAGTCCCTGGCCGGCATTACGGATAAAGAGGCCATAGGTGAGATTTCCCCTGGCTGGCAGCTCATAAGTGAATTTACCGTAGCCGTCGTTATTATTGGTGCCGTTGTTGGGGAGCAGCCCCAGGGAATGGAGGCTGCCGCCGGAAAGATAATAGCCAAACCGCTTGACCGTGCCGCTCGCCTCAGCGCGCAGGTCGCTGGTTGAGCGCTCGCCATAGGAAGCTGACGCAGCGCCGCCCAGGGGTCTCTCGGGGTCGGGAGACTTGGTGACGACGTTCACCACTCCGCCGAGCGCCTGGCCCCAGCTTGCCGCAGCCGCCCCTTTGATGATCTCTACCCTCTCGATCTGCTGGACCGGGATGAGTCCCGGTTGCGCCATCCCCTGCAGCAGGTTGCTCACCTTTACGCCATCGATCAGCACCAGGACGTGCGAAAAACCGGCAAAAGCTCCCTGAATATTGAAATCTGTCCAGCCACCCGGTGTTTGGTTCTGGTCGAGCTGAACACCGGGCACGGTCTGGAGGACATCGGCCAAGGTATGAGCATTCAGGACGGCAATCTGTTCGGCAGTGATGACGGTGACGTTTTCGGCGATCTGGGAAATGGGGCGGGGGGAGCGGGGAGTGATGACAGCCGGCTGCTCCTCTGCAGACAGGTCGAGCAGATTCAGCCCGTCGTCCGGCTGCTCTGCCCGGACGGGTGCTGCCAGCCCGATTAACAGGGCTAGCAGAATGAGCATGAATTTAACCGGCTGCATGGCGTTCAACAGACTATCCTTGCGCTAATAAGTATATATAAATTAATGGGTTACAATGGCTCGCCATGCAAAAAAACCGCTCAGATTGACTAGCAGGTGAAAGACATTTTGTCCAGAGAAATATCAGCACCACCTCCCCTCTCCCACAGAAATTCCCCACAACGTAAAGAAACTTTACATCCGTTGTGAACCCGCAGCCAGTGCGGTTTTACTGATGAACGTAAAATTCTTTTACGTTCCGGCACCAGCTTGAAATCATTAGCTTTAATCCGAAACGTAAAATTTCTTTACGTCGACCGCGCCAGGGCTGAAGCCGGATTATCAGCTGTATTGCCGCAAGCCTGAACAGCATAACACGTAACCAGCCGATATCACGGCGAATTAAAACTGATTTATTCTGAAGCGTCTCCCGGCATGGTTTGTGAAATGCTTATAACCCAGTCACTGGACAGGGGATCGCATGGACAGTTCTGCCGCAAAAATAAAAAATCTTCCCTTATTGATCGACACGGTTGCCATCCCCGGCGTCAAGGGCCTGATCGGGATAACCTCCTGCCCTGGGATGAAAGATGAGTACAGCTGTTTTGACCACTATGGCGATAGCATGGCGGATGACCTGCTGACAATTCGTAATTGGGGAGCTACTGCGCTCGTCACCCTGCTCGATGAATCCGAATTACATGTTCTCGGCGTCAAGGATCTGCCCAGGAAAGCAATGGCGTTCAATCTGCTCTGGATCCATCTGCCGATTCGAAACCTGAGTATTCCTGATGAAAAATTTGATATTCAATGGGCTTGGGCCGGACCGCGTCTTGCTCAGTGGCTGCGGGAAGGACAACGTATCGTTATTCATTGCAAAGAGGGTATCGGCAGGGCAGGTCTTGTTGCCGCCCGCCTGATGATAGAGCTGGGGACCCCCCCGGAACAGGCCATCAATTCGGTCCAGAAAGCCCGACCCGGGAGCCTGCAGCTCTATTCTCATGAGAAATACTGCTATGCTCTAACTTATGACCGTCAGATTATCTCCGACGTTTGGCAACATTCTGACGGAACATGTCTGAAATGATGCCAGCTTCTCGAAATAACAGTACCTGCGGTGGCACCAGTGAAAAGGAGGCGGCTGTGAAAAAGGTCCTTTTAACAAGCTCGTCGAAAGCTTTCCTGGAAAGAAACATGAACCTGCTTATAAATAAGGGGTTTCAATTCTTCACCGCAGCTACCGGCTCAGAAACAATAAAACTGCATCAGGAGTACCTTTTTGACCTGATCCTTTCCGAACTGGAACTGAAAGACATGGATGGCTGCACACTCTGTTCTGAGGTTCGCAAGACAGAATCTTCACGGCCTGTCTCCGTGGTCCTTATCTGCTCTGATACAGCCGAGTGTTTGAAGAAAGTCGAGGAGAGCGATGCGACAGCCATGCTCGTAAGACCAATCAAACCGACCCAACTGCTGGTGACGATCGGCAGCATTATCGACATGCAGTTAGCCCGAAGCAAGCGAGTGGAGTTTAAAGCTGAAGTATTGACAAAAATGCAGGATACGGAGTTCATCAGTGCTTCCCACGATATAAGCGCCACAGGCATTCTCATAGAAACCGATCATCAACTTTCTCTCGGAGACCCGGTTAGCTGTCAATTCAGGCTGTTTGGTTCCTGCGATACCCAAACTGAGGGTGAAATAGCTCGATGCATCATTTCACCTAAAGGCAACATGCTTTATGGGCTTAAATTTATCAATTTACCCTCGCCGGAACGGAGTGCGATCGAAAAATATGTCGCTTTGAATGATCATTTGGGAATCCGGTTAGCCTTAAATCCGGGCCAGCCCAGGCCTGCTTCGAGATGCATATCATGAAAAGGGTGGCCCTCACAATAAAAGCGCAACAGGCGCCCCATAATGTCTGTAATGATGCTTTGATCCGGCCTTGGCCCGGATAGGATAAAGGAGTAATTATGTCAAAGCTCTTTATAATTGACGACGATAAATCGATCACATCGAGCTACGCTGATTTTTTTGTGGGCAAAGGTTATGTCGTTGCCACAAGCAACACCCCTTTTGGTGTCACGACCGGCATAAAGATCTTTCTTCCGGACGTTATAATCGTTGACATGAACATCTCCGGATTGAGCGGTAAAGGAGTGCTCAATATCATCGGTGACAACAGGAGTTTCAAAGTTGTGCTGATTTCGGAAAATACGCTGGAAGACGAGATGAAAACCCTTTCTGAAAAAGGTCAGGTCGATGACTATTTTGTAAAGGGGGAGCCGCTCCTCCAGCTTGCGCTGAAAGTAAGCAGTCTACTTGGCGGAACTAACTCTAACTATCCCCGGAAACGGCCAACAGGAACGGAAGACCGGTTCCGTGCAGGGGATGCGGATATCGTTAGCTGACATGGTATGCCTGTAGAATATTTCAGGCTCTAATATGTTATTTAATGGGTCATGACTTTTAGTCATGACCATTTTTTTATTCAATCCAATACAGACAGCTTTGCGTACAATGAACACTGCTCGGAAAGATGGGCTTTTGCCGACAAACAGCTGCATTGCCCATTGCCTTGACTTCCTATATAGTAAACCTGATCTGCCCACTGGGCTACAAAACTACCTTACCTCCTTTAAAGGATAACGACTCATGACGATACGATGGTTTCCCGGACATATGGGAAAGGCACTGTAGCAGATCCAGGATTTGATCAAGAAGATTGACGTGGTAATCGAGGTTCTGGATGCCAGACTCCCCTACTCCAGCGCCAACCACAAGCTGCAGGAGCTGCGACGGACCAAGCCCTGGATCAAGGTGCTGAACAAGCACGATCTTGCCGACCCCCATGTGACCAAGGCCTGGGTGCGGGAATTTGAACTGTTGTCGGGAGTGCGGGCGTTGCCATTGTCAGCGAAGAAACATGCCGACACGAAGCCGCTGATCAGACTCTGCCAGAGCTTGGCGCCAAAGCGTGGCAAGCCCGGCTTGCCTGTGCGCACCATGGTAGTGGGGATCCCCAATGTTGGCAAATCGACCCTGATCAACACTCTGGCGGGGAAGAGCATGGCAAGAGTGGGTGACAAGCCGGCGATAACCACGACCACGCAGCTGATAGATCTGCATAATGGCGTAGTGCTGAACGATACTCCGGGAGTCCTCTGGCCCGACATGAGCGATCAGGACGGCGCCTACCGGCTGGCCGCAAGCGGCGCCATCGGCGCCAACGCCATGGACAGCACCGAGGTCGGCTTTTTTACCGGTGAATACCTGCTGCGGCGATATCCCGAACAGCTTAAGGTTCGTTACGGGTTGCAGGAACTTCCGGGCACTCCCCACGACCTGCTGGTGGCTGTCGGCCGCCGCCTGGGGTGTCTGGCGGGAGGCGGGGAGGTTGACATGAACCGGACTGCAGAGGCTTTTCTCCGGGAGCTGCGGAGTGGTAAAATTGGCCGGATCAGCCTGGAGGAACCGTCGCCGGCAGATAAGGTGATAATTGACAAAGCTAACAGTTGAGTTTCACGCCGGAATAGGGTATATAAACCGCTACGCACAGACACGGAGAGGTGTCCGAGTGGTCGATGGTGCCTGACTCGAAATCAGGTGTACGGCAACGTACCTAGGGTTCGAATCCCTACCTCTCCGCCAATTTACAATCCAGAGCAGTCCGAAACAGTAGAAAAAGCCTTGAGAAATCAGGGCTTTTTCTTTTTTTATTGTCCTATATTATCTGACTTGGTATGCTGAAATCCATAAGGTTTGGGGGTAGTTTTAGGGATATACCCCCAACGACTTAAGATGGATACCCCCAAAAGGAGGTTCAGCCAATGCCAAAGCAGATCCAGCCACTATCTGACATTCAGGTTAAGAACACGAAGCCTACCCCCAAAGAAGTGAAACTCTTCGATGGCGGCGGGCTTTTTCTTTTTATCGCTTCAATCAAACTTGATGCGAAAGGCAAACCTTTACCCGCATCGAAGTTGTGGCGGTTTAAGTATCGCTTTGAGGGGAAAGAAAAGCTCCTTTCTTTTGGCGCATACCCTGCTCTCACCCTTGCCGACGCCAGACAACGCCGTGAGGATGCAAAAAAGCTCCTTGCCAATGGAGTTGACCCCGGCGATGTCAAGAAGGCACAGAAGGCCGCTACCTTTGCCGAAACTGAAAACTCTTTCGAGGTAATAGCCCGCGAATGGCATACTAAGTTTTCCCCGACGTGGTCGGATTCTCACGCTTACTGGGTATTGCGACGGCTTGAGCAATACGTTTTTCCCGACATAGGGGCAAGGCCGATTGCTGAACTAAAAGCGCCGGAATTCCTGAAGGTTTTACGAAGAATTGAATCTGTAGCTCTGGAAACGGCACACCGGGTCAAGTTTGTTATCGGCCAGATACTCCGCTATGCAGTAGGTTCCGGCAGAGCAGAACGCGATTGGACAGCTGATCTTAAAGGGCAATTGCTGACAAGAAGCCAGAAACATCATGCCGCTATCACCGAACCGAAAGAAGTAGCAGGGCTATTGCGAGCCATTGACGACTTCAACGGGACGTTTACCGTCAAATGCGCGTTACAGCTTGCGCCGCTGGTATTTCTCAGACCAGGAGAACTGCGCCATGCCGAGTGGACAGAGTTTGACCTTGATGCAGCGGAATGGAATGTTCCTATTGAAAAAATGAAGCTCAAGAAGAAGATTAAGGAAGAGCGCAGCGGGCAGAAGCATCTTGTTCCTCTATCGACTCAAGCCGTTGCGATCCTGAAGGAACTTCACGCACTCACAGGACAGAGCCGCTACGTCTTCCCATGCGCCCGCTCCTTTGCCCGACCTATGAGCAACATGGCAATCAACGCGGCACTTCAGCGTATGGGGTTCAAAGGAGAAATGACCGCCCATGGGTTCAGGGCCATGGCACGGACGATTCTTGACGAAGTGTTGCAAAGCCGTGTTGAACTCATTGAACACCAGCTTGCACATGCTGTCAGGGATACAAACGGAAGGGCATACAACAGGACTTCACACCTGGTGGAGCGCCGGAAGATGATGCAGAGGTGGAGCGACTATCTTGACGGACTGAAGATCGGAGCGAAAGTTATTCCGCTAAAGAGAGCGGAAGGATGAGTAAGAGAAATTGGCCAGAAAACTATCTCCCTCCACCGTGGCTTCCAGATTGGCGCTTTGAAGATGAATATACTCGTCTTCTAAGCGATACTGATTACACCTTCGATGAAGATATAAATGAATATATATCGGAAGAAGTTGCAACCAGCAAACGTGAATTCGGCTGGGAGTTTCTTCGGCGCGATCCATCTTATCAGTCTGACTACACAAGGCTTATAGCTTTGGCTCAACGCGAAGGGGTTCTTGACCGTTACAAGAAGCCACTGGGTTTCAATATCTTTGATATGAACCACAAGCCATTAAAGTCCATCTGGTTTCATGCGGAATTGTACCGAACCTTGCAAAAGTGGGGTATGGGATACTACTTACTTGATCCTTCCATGGATGTTATTAATACAGCCCCTCTTCCCGCAATCTCGCGTCTAGGAACGAATTCTCACCCAGCCGTTCATGTGGAATACTTTCCACCTAAAGCGATTGCTACTCCAGATGCCGGTAAAAGCGAGCCAATCCCGGTTGATGGTGGCATAATTCCCGGAGAGAACGAAAGCTACTGGCTATTCGATATTTCGCTGCCGATTGAGCCGCAACTACAGAAGGCAAAAAAGTTTCTTGAAATGGCGCAGATACGTAAATACAAAAAGAAGATATCAGCTTCAAAAACCGACCTTACAAAATTCACTCTATACCTGAGAATCCTTGACGCAGATGCTCGCGGAGCGGATGAAAAAGAGATCATGGCCGAATTATTTCCCGGCGAAGACGGGTTATCGTATTCTGATAAGAACGGGGATCTATATAAGAATGATTCATCCCACCGTAATCCTGGGCGCGACATGCTCAAGAACAGCCGTAAAGCAGCTTATTACCTTAGAGACAAAGGGTATAGATTTCTCTTTTAAATGGTAAGTATTTCTGGAAATACTTGCTAACCTGCCTGCATTGCAATCTATATTTGGATGTAGTTAGATTGCCTCCAACGCTATCAGATGGAGGCAAACGTTATGAGACAAACTCTCCCCGAAACCGGCTATGTCCGGCTTCCTCAAATCATCGGCGACAAAAAAGCTGATCCGCCTATTCCCGCTGTTATTCCCGTATCAAAATCCACTTGGTGGGCCGGTGTTAAATCCGGACGCTACCCACAACCGGTGAAATCCCTCGGCCCAAGAATCACGGCATGGAGAGTTTCTGATATCCTCGCAATGATTAATTCAGAGGAGAATAGCGGTGGGACCGGCGCATTATAAGTCTGCAAAGCATAAGGCAGTCCTTCCGAACGGCAGAGACAGAAAAGCACCACTGAGATTTGAAGATTGTTGGGCGAAGATAACGGTCTCAATGGTGATTCATCCTGCCTGGCGGCATCTGAGCGCATCAGCAAAAGACGTGTTGATAATTTGCATCATAAAAGCCGGTAATTCAGCCTACCACGGCAATAAAGATCTTTCAGGCCGTCCTGTCTTCAGTTTTGTCTATTCGGAGGCAAAGCAGCTTCTCCATATGCCTGATCCAACATTCAAGCGTGTATTACGGGAACTTGAGGATAAGGGCCATATAGCAATAAACAAACCGGGGGGGATTCTTCACGGGAAAGGAATACCTGCTCTGTATCATCTCACAGACAAATGGAAGGAATGGGTTCCCCCACCGGTCGATTTGACCAACATTGGAAAAGCACGGACAGCTAGAAAGCTGAAGTCATCAGTAACGACAAAGATTTGAAAACAGAATCCAACGTAAGGGAGCTTAAGACGGCATCACTTAAGAGCCCTATCACTCAATCTGCTGAGAGCGGACGCTTCAGGCCTTTCACATAAGGGTCATAAAGTGAAAATGGAATTTGTTCACTTAAGGAGCCTTAAGACATTCTAGACTTCATAGCCATAGCCGCTTCTTTTAGGTTGTCATCTAATGGCTTGGATGTGCCCTCTTTAAAAAAGGTTTTCATGCTCTTGACCACCGCTTTTAGAGAATGACACATTCGAAGTGACGGCTATGAAGCAACTGAAACGAGTATCAATATCACCCTACCTTTCCCATCGTCCAAACGGAATTTGGTAACAAATGCTAACATGGTCTGACAGTTACCCCTTGACCTTCAATCCCTTGTTCCCAAATTGGAAACAATTGGCAACCGATACAGCCTCAAGGGGTGTTTTCGGTTGCCAATTGCCTAAGTTTGCCTAAGTATAATGTGAAAAATGGAGACATTTGGCGACAGTAAAACGGAAATGACGAAATGGAACGAAGAATATACCCGTGCTCCCCCGTGTCATGCGTTTCCCTGAAATACCCTGCAATTCCCAACGTCTGATCGCAAATTCCTGACAAAATGCTGACATGGCCTGACGGTTCCAACTTGATTCTCAAATACATCGGAATTAGTCGGAACTTTGCAACTGTTCACAAGTCACATAGCCTGACAAAACCTAACACCAGAGCGGAGTTAGCCAAGATCATAAATTCCTGTAAATTCAATAAAGGAAGAAATAGGAAGAAGGATGCCTGCTCACATGAAGAAAAAACTGGTCCAACATGCTGAAAGTCTTGAGCCGAAAACGGTATAAATTTGGGCAATAGGACGTCACAAGAAGAGATCGTTACCAATAAGCAGCACATTATCGAGGGAAACGGCCTTGATCCTGCGGTGTGCAACCTTGCTGAAGAGAACGACCATTGCATCGAGATGGAAACCGGCACCGGCAAGACACTTGTCTACATCCAGACGATTTACGAGCTGTTCAAGCATTACGGTCTGACCAAGTTCATTATCATAGTCCCCTCCATTGCCCAACAATGAAGGCATATTGTCAGATTGTTTCAGTAGGTTTCTAAGTGTAACATGTTGAAATAAAAGATATAAATTCGAATTTTACTCTTGATGTTGCCGCCTGAAATAGTAATATACAGTCTCACATAGGTTGGTTCCGCTCGACATGGCGGGGTCAAAGGCCACCACATGAGACTTGTCGCCGCACATGCTTTCAGTCTTAATTGCGCTGCACCTGATCGAGACAGAAATCAGTTCAGAACGTTTTCGTGGATAGGCCATCACTGCAAGGGTAATGGCCTTTTTTGCTGAAACGCCACGATCAGCGGCATGCATCATCCATCCGCATGCCTCAGACCCACGCAAAATCTCCTGCCTCGCCTCGCCCTGTCGGACAACAGTCGGTCGTCGGTTTGCCATCCGAACGTCTGGCGCGGGATCTCCAATCATCACAAGGAGAACAGAGCTCTTATGGAAATCATTGCACCGAAACCCACCTTGCCGGAAACCGGCTTTGTCCGGCTACCCAGCATCATCGGCGACGCCAAAGCCGATCCGCCAGTTCCCCCTATCATCCCTGTATCAAAGAGTACCTGGTGGGCCGGCGTCAAAACCGGCCGGTATCCCCGGCCGGTAAAACTCGGCCCCCGTATAACAGCCTGGCGAGTTGAAGACATCATGGAACTCATCCGGGAAAGCTGATCATGCCTGAAGAGAATAAGATATATGCCGTGGAAGATGTCGAAGATCTCCTGGCAGAGTTCAATAGCCCAAGAAACAGACTGACTGTTTTCAAACCCTTTGTTCGTTATTTTGGAGATCTGAACACAGCCATTATTCTCTCCGAGATATTTACCTGGAGCTATCACTTTCGTCATCGCAAATTACCAGGAATTGGTTACGGCTGGTTTTACCGCCAGTACGAACCTTCCTGCAAGTCACAGGAACTTGACGGCACTCCATGTGTTGAAATTCCAGATGATGAAACGCACGAAACCGTGGGCAGAGAGTCTGAAGGCAAGACGTGGCTCGAACGGGTCGGGCTGCGTGAGGATGTCGTCAGAAAGATCGTTAAAGCTCTGGTGAAAGATGGCTATATCCAGACCATGGTAAAGAAGGCGAATGGGGCACCCACCTGTCATTACAAATTCGTGCGCGGTAAGTTGCTGGAATTGATGGATACCCTCAAAAAGCAGGAAAGGAATCCTGAAAAATACAGGGAACGAACCCAGAAAAAGACAGGTAAGGAAACCAGCAAAAAACAGGAATCCTTAACAGAGGAAACACCAGACATTACCCATAAAACAACAACAGAAGAAATCCGGTTGTTGTTTTCCGGCACACCCTTATTTGAAATCTCCGACAAGGGGCTGATAGTCTTGATCAAACGCCATGGCATTGAACGTCTCCTTGTAGTCGCCGACATTGCCGCCGAAACCTGGCGAAGAGAACGCAAGGAGATTCACAACCCCGGCGGCTACCTCCAGACGCTCTGCGAATCACATGTCGCGCCTGATTGGTACGCGACACCGGAAGAACGCAACGCCAAGATAGCAAGAACGGAAGAGTGGATACGATCAGAGGCCAAGGAAAAGGAAGAAATAAGGGCTGCAGAAGAAAAAGAAGCACGGGCACGGGAGGTTCTCTGGATGTCTCTATCTGAAAGCGAACGACAAAAATATCGTGACGAAATCAAGGCTTCGTCACCGCTCTTTCTGAATTTATCCGATGAGCGCATTGATGTCATAGTAAAACTGAATGCCTGGGATCAGCGCCTACAAATGGACACAAATGGCACATGCAGCCGGTAGTCGATCCGGAGAAAGTTACGATTAAACAGCAGGTTGCAAGCATATAGTGAACAAACAAAACAGTTACACCGCTTTAAAGCAAGAAACCATAGCAGCATTGCCCGGTGTACTCAGAGCCGTCGCGCCACTTGGCCCGGCCGGACACCACCAACGGGATTGGCAAACCTCAGCAGAGCCCTTTCATGATCGAGGCAAGCGGCACCTCCCCCTCGCATGATCGCAAGTTGGACCGGAAATCATTTATGGCGGACCAGGTATCGGCCCTGAGTCCAGAACGCCGTGGCGAGGCGTTTTCCCGGAGCAGCACAATCGAGGACCTGTCTGACGTGAATCACCATCGAGTCTCGGTTCACGGCAGGCAAAGGACAGTCGGCAGATATTTTGACATTGTCGGGATAGCTCCCAAGTCCACATAAAAGAGACTCGAAAGAAAGCAGAAAGGCGGAGCTGCTACCGCCGGCATGGCAATGCCGAAAAAAAAGCAAGTCATCTCAACATGCGGGCCGGAAACGGCCAGAGGTAACAGGAAACATGAAACACAGATGGCCACGATCACTTCATTCCCAGGTGGAGGCGATATTCCATGCCATCCGCTCTATCCGGGCGGCTAAAACGGATACCTCCCTGGGGCTCCGATCCTTCGGCTCGTGGAAGGTCTACAAGTACGAAGCCCATAGGTTCGGGGAATTTATGCTCACTAGTGGCATTTTCACTCTTCTTGATACCCTGTCTGTGCGAAACGCCATGGCGGAGTATCTCGAAGAAAGGCTCAGTCACTTCGTCGAAAGAAAACGCTCTCGCCAGACCATGGAGACCCTGCTTGCAGCCTTGGGGAAGTTCGAGTATGCCGTCAATCATTACATCGAACAGCATGGCATAGAAGTTCCCCCGTTGGAAACGGAAGTGCTTCGTCGTGAGTTCTACGCCCGGAGCCGGAGGCTGTTACGAAAATATAGCAAGGTGTTCGACAACCGGGCCTACCCAGACCCGGTGCGGCTCATTGAAGCAATCCATGATGGCACCTACCAATTACAGGCATCGCTGCAATATGAGGGAGGCCTGCGGGCCGAAGGGGCGGGAGCGCCGAGTAACCGCCGGGTAAGGAACCCTCTGACCGTCGGAGGGTTGCACGGCATAGGCACTGACCCGGTTACCGGGTTGCCGGTGGGAATTATCGCATCTGTGGAAAAGGGGGGGAAGGAAACAGCACATTACGTTTCCGTCGAGACCTACCGGAGACTGGAAAGGTACATCCAGGTAAATGGCAAGTTGGAGAGCGACTACATCGACTACGTGGAATCGATCAACCGGGCGGCAAAAGTAACCGGCCAGTATGAGACTGGCCGCGGCAGCCACGGTCTCAAGCACAACTTCGCTCAGGAACGCTACCTGGAATGCATCAGCCATGGACTGAGCCATGAACATGCCCTGCAGCAGACCTCCCTGGAAACCTCCCATTTCCGGCTGCGGGAGACCCTGACCTACACGAGAGGGTGATTTATGGATGACCTGCTCAATCAGATAACCGGCCTGACCGACAGTGAGCGAAAGAAGGTCCTCTCATGGGTGGCGTCGCTGCCGGAGGGGAAGATCATCGAGATCTTTCAGGATGGGGTGAAGAAGGCATACCAGATCAAGGAGGAACGCCCCGACCTACCCGGCAGGATCGGTAAATACTGTGCCTTCATCGTCGCGGCTCGCAAAGCTGGCTGGGACACCTTGAAAGGGAAAGGCTATCGGGTGGCTGAAAAGGAGCAGTACGACGATTTCTCCCACCTTCGCAAGGCGAAAGCGGCCTCATTGATCCAGCGGGGCCGGACCCCGGTACTGCGCAAGAAGATTTTGGCGTATTGGGGTGAGGTGAAGGAACTGAAGGCTGAAGGGATGGGATTTAGGCCCATTGCCGGCTATTTGACAAAAACACGCAAGGTCAAGACTTCGGCGTCTTACCTGGTCAAACTGTGGAAGGAGATGGAAACTGATGATTGAGTACGATTATAAGGGAATCAAAGTTGAGGCTACTGTCGAAATGGAACAGCATGACTATGTCGACGCCGGCGGACATTGCCGGGCACGGTTCGACAGGAACACTAAGGTCGTTGTCCAATTCTGGAGTTTCACCATTGACGGCAGTCTTACCGAACTTACCTATATCAAGTCCATATTGAACTACTTCATGCAGTGTTACTGGAAACGGACCAGCAAGGAAGGGAGCCGGATTGAACTGGCGAAGATGATTCACCATTGCGATAAAAATCATTTCGGATTGCAGCAGTCGCTAAACCTCATAGCTCGCCAGAAAAACAAGAAGCATTACCTGGAGTTAAGCATGTTTGAAAACGGTGAACCTGTTGGCGAAGTCTACCTGGATGGCCAAGAGGTGATCATGCTGGATATTGCCATTGGCAAGGCGACAAGCCTTCTGACGCCGAAAGTCGTAGGAAGTGAAGAAGAGGAAAGCAAGGCCGATTCTCCCGAATCAAAAGAGAAGAGTGTCGGCGTCACTTTAGTTACCAGTTTTGATTGATAAATTGGCAGCCAAAATGGTGACAAGAAATTGTCACCATCGCAGGTGCCATTCTAGTCACCATTGATGGTGACGTTTTAGCATCCAAAACAGCGACCTGGACCGTGAAGGCAGACTTGGAGAAGGTTCAGACGTCTCACTCTGATCGCGTTCACCCCCTTCGTGACTGACAGGCTCTTACGGGAGCACCACAGCACAGCTGCCTGATGTGGTATAACCGCTGTCGGCATAATTCACCTTGGTCGCTTTGACCCGGAAGGTGTAACTGCCGTTGGCCGTGGCCGCCACATAAGCAGCCTGTCCGCCACCGCTGTAGGATGAAGTCCAGGCCCCACCGTCCTTGCTGTATTCGAGGATG
>JBGQLM010000088.1:0-17716 GCA_041500085.1 Geobacteraceae bacterium | reverse complement strand
CACGCTGATCGAGCTGCTGATCGTCGTCGCGATCATCGGTATCCTGGCGGCCATCGCCATCCCCCAGTTCGCCGCATACCGGATCAGGGGGTACAACGCAGCGGCACAGAGCGACATCAAGAACTTCAAGACTGCCATGGAGTCCTTCTATGCCGACTCCAACTCGTATCCCTAAGGGGCCCGGAACTCGTAGCGCATAATTCATCAACACTATTATGGAGGATATCCTTATGAATAAGAATAAGTTAATCATCATTCTGGCCGCGGCCATGGCCTTGTCGGCTACCAGCGCACTCGCAATGGGCACATCCAGTGCGGCGGCTCCCGCCGGCCTCAAAGGGTTTAACAAGACTAACAAAGTTAATGTCTATTACATCGGAAATACGGACTTAAACGCATGGGCTTCCGTCACCGCCCACGAGGGAGGGGACAAGGAGTACTGGACGAGCAGCGCCTACGGCGGGGTTGCCTACAAGACCGTTACTCCGGGTACCGGCAATGGCACCGTTGCCACCGGAGCACCTGCAACGCCGACCGATTCCACCCTGGCGAGCGGCTATACCAGTATGTAATAACGATGCAGGTATCGAAGAAAGGGTGTGCTTGCACACCCTTTTTTTTTGACCACACACGGAGAGACATGCAATGTATCCGCTTCTGGCAGTAAACCTTCGCTGGATCATCCGGGACCGGACTTTCCAGGCGCTCCTTGCCGTATCCCTGCTGCTGATCATGCTGGTGCCGGTGATCAGTTCCTTTTCCATGCGCCAGACCCAGGAACTTGCCATCACCCTGTCGCTGTCGTTCATTTCGTTCATCCTGCTGGTCTTTGCCCTTTTCCTCGGTAGCACGATGGTCTGGCGCGATATCGAGCGACGCTACACGTTTGCGGTCCTCTCCATGCCTTCCGACCGCGGCACGTACCTGATGGCCAAGTTTTGCACCGTCGCCCTCTTTCTGGCCGCCAGCGCCCTGGTAGCAGGCGTCTGTGCGGCAGTCGCCATCTGGGTCAGCATCCTCAAGTACCCTTCCCCGACCCCGCTCCAGTGGAACATGATCGCCCTGGCCGTCGGCATGGATCTCCTTAAATACATGCTTCTAGCGGCCGTGGCCCTCCTGGTGACTACGGTGTCAACCTCGTTCTTCATGCCGTTTTTTACCGCGCTGGCCACGTTTCTGGCAGGTTCCGCCTCTCAGGAGGTTTACGACTTTATCAGCTCTGCTCAAGGCGCCAAAATGCCGGCAGCGGCCCGCGCCCTGATAAAGATCGTTTACTTCATTATTCCGAATTTCGGCGCATTCGACTTCAAGCTGCAGGCAATCTACCCCATCCCCTTCGACGCCGTCCATGTCTCCTTCGCCGTCTGCTACTTCCTGGCCTATACCGGTTTAATGTTGTCACTCGCCATCTGGATATTCTCCCGGAGGGAAGTAACGTGAGAGCGGTGAAACTGGCTGCCCTGCTGTCGCTGTGCAGCTGTCTCCTGATCGTCGGTCCATTCTCCGCGCATCTGCGGAACAGGCCGGAGCAGATCAAGCTCGGCTATGTCCCCGAGGCAGCCGTCCTGAAATGTCTCACGGCCGACCAGCGGTACCTTGTCGCCGACTGGACGATTCTGAAGGTCCTCCTCTATTTGGGCGAGCTGATGGAAAAGGCGCGTGGCAAGAATATCTACGCGTCAGAGCCCGATTACACAGGCATGTTTCGGGTCCTGCAGACCGGTCTGCGGATCGATCCCTACAACGCGGATGCCTACTACTTCGCACAGGCGGTTTTTACATGGGATGTGGGGCGGTCTCGCGAAGTGAACAACATGCTGGAATATGGAATGAAGTATCGCACGTGGGATTACCAGCTTCCTTTTTTTGCCGGATTCAATGCCGCCTATTTCCAGAAGGATTACAAGCGAGCGGCCGTCTTCATGCAGAAAGCGGCCGAAATCGCCCAGGAGCAGCAGTTCGCGACGCTGGCGGCCCGGTACTTTTACGAAGCGGGCGAAAACGACCTGGCCATCATGTTCATCGATGTCATGAAAAAGTCGGCAAGGGATGAAAACGAGAAAAAGCTCTATGCCTTTCGTCGTACCGCATTCGTGGCCGCGAGGGAAATACAGAAAGCCGTCGATGCTTTCCGCAGCCGGCACGGCCATCCACCAGCACGTCTCGACATCCTGGTGAAAGACGGCTTCCTCAAGTCGGTACCGGCCGATCCGTATGGCGGGGTGTTTTATCTGGACGAGAACAGCAGGGTGCAGACTACGAGCAAATTCTCCTTTGCAGGAGCGCGCAATTCACGTAACATACAGCAGTGAGGGGTTGCAGGCATGAATTTACCCATAGAAATCGACCGCTTGTCGAAAGTGTATCGCGGGAAAAAGGGATTGCAGGTTGAGGCATTGCGGGAACTGGCTTTCACTATGGGCTCCGGTGAGGTATTCGGGTTTCTCGGTCCGAACGGAGCCGGGAAAAGCACCACCATAAAGATTCTCATGGGGCTCATCCATCCGACAGGCGGTAGCGCACGGCTTTTCGGCACATCGGTGACGGAGCATGCCGCCCGCCGCAAGGTCGGATACCTGCCGGAAAACCCGGCTTTCTATGATTTTCTGACGGCACGCGAATATCTGACCTTTGTCGGCAGTTCCTTCGGAATGGCAGAGGCGGATATCAACACCAGAACCGAGGAAGTACTTTTACAGCTCGATCTGCAGGACGCGGCCAAGCGCAGGATCCGCTCCTACAGCAAGGGAATGGTTCAACGCCTGGGCATCGCCCAGGCACTGCTGCACGACCCTGACCTCTACATACTGGATGAGCCGATGAGCGGTCTGGACCCGATCGGCAGAGCCCTGGTAAAGGAAGTGATCAAAAGTCTGAAAGAGCGCGGCAAGACCGTCTTTTTCAGTACACACATCACTGCAGACGTTGAGGCTGTCTGCGATCGTCTCGGAGTGATCGTCCAGGGGAGGCTCGTGGCTCTGGACAGGGTGGAGAATGTACTGCGGAGCGGTATCGAAGGGTATACCGTCGAGGTCGGCGGCGGCTCGGATGCTCCGTTGGGCGACTTTGCCTGCCGCGCGGGCAAGGGGGTCCTGAAAGAGTACTACGTCCCCAAGGATCATTTCGGCACATTTGTCGATCTGGTCAACACTGCCAAGGGAAAAGTGGAGCTGATCGAGACGAAACGAAAGGACCTGGAACAGTTTTTCCTTGAGATAGTGCAACATGACAGCAGTTCGCATCCATAGATTTTATCTGGCCCTTTTTGTCCTCCTGATCGTCCTGGCGGTATTCTATTCGACAATCTCCGCAGAAATCCTGTCTGTCGACGACGACCAGCTCTTCACCTACCTGTTCAACCTGGATGGCTGGTCTCTCAGGGGCCTTTTCGTCGGAGGGGGGAGCGGCTATTATTACCGGCCGCTTTTAGCTCTCACGTGGTATGCGGACACGTATCTCTGGGGACCGCACGAAAGCTTCATGCACCTGGAGAATGTGCTTCTCCATGCAGCTAATAGCTTGCTGGTCTTTTTCATGACCAGTCACCTGGCGGCGCGGTATGAGCTCAAGTCGCCTGCCGTTCCCCTTGCTGCCGCTCTTCTATTCGGGCTCCACCCATTGACTACCGAGCCGGTCAACTGGATTTCGGGCCGGACCGACCTCCTGGCCGCGCTGTTCCTTTTCAGCGCCATGCTTCTGATGCTGAAAGGGTTGCCGAAAAACTCCATACTGCTCATCGGTGGAGCGGCGTGCTCGTTCTTCGTCGCGACGCTGGCAAAGGAAACTGCGCTCTTCTGGTTTCCCGCCGCGCTTTTCTTTGTTTACTGTGTTGCACGGGAGAAAGACCATGCATCGTCCGACCCGTCAAATCGTTCAACCATCCGTGCAATTGCCCCCTATCTCCTGTTATCCCTTGCCCCGGCCGGCTATTTCCTGCTCCGCCACCTGGCGTTTCGCAAAGGGGACGGAGCGATCGGTCTCGCGGTGCAAGGTGTCACGGTCGGGAATTTAGACGTCCTGAACAAGCTGCGCATTACCCTCAAGGTGTTCGGCTTCTATTTAAAGAAACTCGTCTTGCCCCTTCCACTTAACTTTGCCACCATTTCGGTCTCCAACTGGTATGTCCCCGTGGGGATTGCCGGTCTGCTTCTCTGTTGCTGGCTGTTATATCGCAGGAGCGCGACAGGAGCGTTACTGCTCATGGCGCCCTGCATTATCGCCCCGGCCCTGCTCGTGCCACTGGGGCGGATGGCGTGGACACCCGTAGCTGAGCGGTACTTGTACATGCCCCTTGCTTTTGTCGTGATGGTCCTCGTCGTCTGCGTCGCGAGATGGTCGGGACGTAGTGGCATCCCTTCAACAGCAGTCGTGGCTCTTGTAGCGCTCATAATAGCCGCGAGCGGCTATGTCACCTATCGCCGCAACCTCGTCTGGCAGCATAACCTGACGCTGTTTCAGGATTGCGTCGCGAAGTCTCCCGATTGCGCGCCGGCAAAAAACGAACTGGCGCGGGCCTTGCAGCTCAGCGGTAAATACGAAGAGGCCAAGCGGATCTTTCTAAACAATGACGTCCCTGATACCGACAAATTCCGGATCGTTTCCGAAATAAATCGGGCAAATTTCATGGCCGCCGATAAAGACATTGAGGGAGCCATCGCGCACCTTGAGCAGCTGCATTACTCAAAGTCGCAGCCGCTATACGATCAATACCTGAAGACCTTGCTGGATTTATACGGCAAGCTGCAGGCAACGAAACAGGATCGAGCAAGCCGTCGCCAGCTGCAGCTGAAACAGATAGAGCTGGTCAAGGAACTCCAGGCTCATACGGGCGACCCGTACCTGCTGTATCGCATCGGCCAGCTCTATGTCACCGCCAAGGATATGCAAAATGCTGCCGCCTACTTCCAGTCGGCAGCTGACAAGGCACCGGCAAGCGCCTTTTACAGGGAGCCGGCACAAAGACTAGCCAATCGGCTGAGGAAACAGGAATAGATATTGTCCTATGACTGAGCTCAGGATTGAAGACAGGACAGTTTCAGCGGAGGAAGCGTTTCAGCATGCTCTGGGGCTCCTGCAGGGGGGACGCTTTGCCGAAATGACGGACCTCTGCCGCAAGATCGTGGCGGCGGAGCCGGACCACTACCGGGCGCATCATGGCGTTGGCCTGGGGCTGCACCGGACGGGGCAATCGCCCGAGGCCCTGTCGCACATTCGGAAAGCGCTTGCGATCAATCCCACCTATTTCGAAGCCCATCTGAATCTGGGCAACATATTGCGCGACCTCGGCAGGACTGAGGAAGCCCTGGAAAATTATCTGCATGCATCAGAGCTGCGGCCCGAGGCGCCCCTTGCCCATTACAACATCGCTAACGCCCTTTCCGACCTCGGGCGGATTGACGAGGCGCTGGACCGTTACAGCCAGGCGGTCGGTTTCGATCCCGCATACTTTGACGGGCTCATCGGCAGGGCCCGCGCCCTGCATATGATGAAGAGATTCGAGGAGGCGTGCGAGGATTATCGCAAGGCCATTGCCTTGCGTCCCGAAGATTGTGACGCTGTTTATCACCTGGGAATAACTCTGACCGAGCTGGGGCGACACGATGAGGCCCTCGAACTGTTCAGAAAGGCCATTTCCATGAATCCCGGAAAGCGCGACGCCCATCTGGCGCTCGGCAACTTCCTGTCGGCCAGAGTGGACGAGGGGGACCCGTCCGGGCTGGATGAGGCCATTGCCTGTTACCGAAAAGTAGTCTCCTTAAATCCCGGTGACGGCAATACCCTCGCGAGGCTGGCCAACATGCTGCTGGTTCAGGGGAAGGTAGACGAGGCGCTGCACCAGTACAGGCTGTCCACAGAGCAGCGGCCAGACCTGATTGAAGCGAATAGCAGCTATCTGATGACTCTTCAGTATCATCCTTCGCCCACTCTTCATGAGCTTCATGAGGAATCTACTAAATGGCATCGCAGATTTGCCGCCGGAGTGCCGAAGCTGACAGGTCACAGAAACAGACGTGATCCGGATCGGCCGCTCCGAATCGGTTACGTCTCCGCTGACTTCCGGCGCCATCCGGTCGGGTATCACCTGATGCCTGTTCTGTACCACCGCAATGCAGAGCGCTATGAAGTCTTCTGCTATTTTAATAACGCGCATCCCGACATCTACACCAACCGCCTGCGCGGCTACGCGGACGGCTGGCGAGACATTGCCGGCATGTCCGACGAAAGCGTGCAGGATATGATACTTGCCGATGGGATTGACATCCTCGTCGATCTCTCGGGCCATACCGGCGGTAACAGGTTGCTCCTCTTCGCCCGCAAGCCAGCGCCGGTCCAGGTTACCTGGCTCGGCTACTTTTTCTCCACCGGTCTTACGGAGATCGACTATATCCTGATGGACGATTGTGCCGTTCTGCCGGGCGAAGAACGCTGGTTTTCCGAAAAAGTCGTACGTCTTCCGGAATCGAGGTTCTGTTACGAGCCGGTTCCCTATGCGCCTGACGTTGCACCGCTTCCGGCAGATAGAAACGGCTGGGTAACGTTCGGCTCTTTCAATAATCTGGCTAAAGTCACTCCTCAGGTAGTGCGGCTCTGGTCAAGAGTGTTGGCGTCAGTTCCCGATTCGCGGCTCCTCCTGAAATCCGCGGCATTCGAAGGGGCTGCCAGCCTGGAGTATTTCCAGCAACAGTTCGCTGCTGAAGGAACCGACCCGGAGCAGCTGATACTGCGCGGGCAGTCGGACCACATCGACATGCTGGCCGAGTACGGTGACATTGATATAGCGCTCGACCCATTTCCCTTTAATGGGGGTGTAACCAGTTGCGAGGCATTGTGGATGGGGGTGCCAGTTCTGACCCTGACCGGAATCAGGCCGATTGCCCGGCAAACAACCGGTTTTCTCAGGACCATAGGTTTGACCGATTTTATCGCGCGGACTGAAGATGAATATTGCGCCCTAGCAAGCCGGTGGGCCGGAGAATTACATGAGCTTGCTGCGATCCGGTACGGGTTGCGCAGCAAAATGATAAATTCTTTGCTGTGCGACGGCAGGAGCTTTACTGCCAACCTCGAATCCGCTTATCGTCGTATGTGGCGAACGTGGTGCGCATCCTGACTAAAAAGTTGATAAACTGCGATCTGTTGACGCTTATTTTTAAATCAAATCACTTCCGGTACCTCCATGCATACCCGGGTGTAAATGAAAACTATTGACTTACTTCGACTGCTACGCGTTTCCCAGTGGCTGAAAAATCTGATGCTGTATTTTCCTTGTTTTCTGGGTGGCGCTATCCTGCAACCGGGCGTAGCTGCAAAAGGGATTGTACCTTTTATGGCTTTTTGCGCTGTATCAAGTGCAACCTATGTTTTGAATGATGTTGCTGATCGGGAGCGGGACCGTCAGCACCCGCAAAAAAGGTTTCGCCCTGTTGCCTCCGGCCTGATATCCGTTCCAAGTGCTTTCGCTTTGGCTGGTATACTATTGCTGACCGGCATGCTGCTTGCGGTCACTATTTCCTGGCAATTCACCGTCATTCTCATGGCTTACCTTGCGATTTCCTCTGGGTATTCACTCTGGCTCAAGGAACATCCACTATTTGACCTCTTCTGTATCTCTTCAGGTTTTCTGCTGCGCCTTATGGCTGGCGCTGTAGTAATGGGTATCGTTGTCTCTGAATGGCTTTTTTTGAGCGTATTTCTCCTGTCCATCTTCTTGAGTACAGGCAAGCGGCTCAGCGAGAAGCAGTTGCTCGGCACAGTGGCCTGTAATCACCGAAAAGTCCTGGCAGGATATCCCGAAGGCTTTCTTGAGGGCACCATGTACATGACCGGTGCTTCAGTGCTGGTAACATATTCCATGTATGTTATTTTACGTCATTCGCCTTTGCTCCTCTATTCCGTACCGTTATGCTGTTTTGGTCTCTTACGTTACATTCTCAGGGTTCAGTCCGGCAAGGGCGGCGACCCGACCGAAGCACTGACGCGGGATGTACCGCTGCTGATTGTCGGCGTCGCATGGACAGTTCTGGTAGGGTGGGGGATATACGGATTATGAGAGGATGGCTTTTACGTTCACTGTACCGGATATTCCCTTTCAGTCTGCAAGGAGATGGCACTTGTGCTCTTCCGCAGGCTCAGATGCGCATTTCCTGCATAATCAACTTCTATGGCAGACTTGATCTGCTTTCCGGAATTCTCAACTCCCTCGCTTCACAAAGATATCCCAGAGAGAAGTTTGAAGTTGTTCTGGTTGAGGATCAGGGGGGAACGGATGCCGGCAAAGAGTTGATCCAGACTTTCACTGGTATTCTAGACGCTGTTTACCTGCCGCTTGATGTCAACTACGGTAAGATGGGCTATTCCCGTAATTTCGGCCTCAACAGGGCTCGCGGAGAGCTGATCCTTTTTCTCGACGATGACACCGTAATTCTGCAGGAAAACTTTTTGGCAGAGCTGGACAGGATTTTTGCCGAAAATGAGTCTATGGATGCAGTAGTGCCTCATGGGCATGCAAGTTTTTCCTGCCTGCTCGACCATTACGACCATCACGATCCCTGGTTCATGACAAGTCGCTGTACGGCGTACCGTCGCGATGTCCTTTGTGAGCTGGGCGGCTTTATGAATCACTTTGTGGGGCAGGAAGATGTCGAGTTTGTGACACGTTTTGCCATGGCGGGGAAAAAGTCCTTAAATACCGATGTCCTTCACTATTATCACCCACCCATGCTGGTGCCGAACCTGCGTAAACCCAAGGCGGTAGGTTCCTCTTTTTATCATCTGCTGGGGCGTTATCCGTTTTTTATCTGGCTGCTTCTAATCCTAAACTGCGCCAGGCATGCACCGTTATATCTTGTCCCGGTTAGAAAATGCAGGGAGATGGGGAGATTCGGCCTGGGATTCGGCCTGGGAGTTTTGATGTCCCCGTTCAAGAAAGGCGGTTACCGGTATGGGTGACATGGAACAGCAAGTTGAAATAGTTATCAAGCCGGGAATGGGGGCATTACACTATTGGCGCGATTTGTGGCGTTACAGGGAGCTTTTTTTCTTCCTCGCCTGGCGGGATATACTCGTCCGTTACAAGCAGACCGCCATCGGCATTGCCTGGAGCGTTTTACGTCCTCTATTAACCATGATAGTCTTTACCGTTGTATTCGGGAAGCTTGCTAAACTCCCTTCCAACGGTGTACCATATCCGATCATGGTATTTACAGCAATGCTTCCATGGCAGTTTTTTGCCAACTCATTAACGGAATCAAGCAATTCACTCATCGACAATGCCAATCTGTTGACCAAAGTATATTTTCCTCGACTGATTGTGCCCGCTGGATCGGTCATTGTCGGTCTGGTAGATTTCTTTATTTCCCTTGTCATTCTGTTCAGTATCATGGCGTGGTATCGATTCGTCCCTGATGTCAGGATGCTGCTGCTGCCATTGTTTCTTTCATTGGCATTCATGGCTTCTTTTGGCGCCGGGCTCTGGCTTTCCGCCCTGAATGTCAAGTATCGCGATTTCCGTTATGTCGTTCCCTTTCTGGTCCAGTTCGGGCTGTACATCTCGCCGGTCGGTTTTTCCAGCACCATTGTTCCTGAAAAGTGGCGCATGTTTTACTTCCTCAATCCGATGGTCGGCGTAATAGACGGCTTTCGCTGGGCTATTCTGGGGGATGCTTTTCCGGTAAACTGGCCGGGTTTCTCTCTCTCCTGTCTTTTGGTTCTGGTTGTTTTTGTCGGCGGACTGCTATATTTCCGTCGCATGGAACGCAGCTTTGCGGATGTGGTTTAGAACATGTCCTCCGTAATCACCGTTGAAAATCTTGGAAAGAAGTACCTCCTGAAGCATCAGACCGGACAGCAGCCTTATGTCGCACTGCGTGACGTTCTTAGCGACGGAGTCAAAACGCTCGGTAGTCGACTGTTTGGCCGAAGCACTCTTGTATCCCGAAGCGAGGAGCAGGAAGAATTCTGGGCGCTGAGGGATGTCTCTTTCGAGGTGAAGCAGGGGGACCGGATCGGTATCATTGGACGAAATGGCGCCGGTAAATCCACGCTGCTGAAGATTTTAAGCCGCATTACCGAGCCGACTACTGGGAGTGTAAGGATAAAGGGTAGGGTGGCGAGCCTTTTGGAAGTCGGTACGGGGTTTCACCCCGAATTGACCGGCAGGGAGAATATCTACCTCAATGGCGCCATCTTGGGGATGGGCCGGGCGGAGATCAAGAAGAAGTTTGATGAGATCGTTGATTTTGCCGAGATTGAAAAATTTCTGGATACGCCGGTAAAGCGTTATTCGTCCGGTATGTACGTGAGATTGGCTTTTGCCGTTGCAGCACACTTGGAGCCGGAGATTCTTGTCGTTGATGAAGTTTTGGCTGTTGGAGATGCTCAGTTTCAGAAAAAGTGTTTGGGCCGGATGGAGGAGGTTAGTAACGAAGGAAGGACTGTGCTTTTCGTTAGCCATAGTTTGGAATCAATTAAATTCCTGTGTACTACTGGTATTCTTCTTGGTGAAGGAAAAAATATTTGTGTGGGCAAAATTAAGGAAGTTGTGAAAAAATATGAAACAGATATATTGACTAACTTAGCATTGCAATCAAATAAAGATGGAGTTATTTATAATAATTATAATGTGAATACTGATGGTTTTGAACTTATTGAAGTTGCTATCTGCGATACTAATAATGTTAATTTGTTACAAATAAAAACGTTTGACAGTTTTAAATTCAAAATAATATTCAATTCACCACACAAGTATGAATCTAGATCTGCCACGCTGTCGATTATGGATTTAAGCGGAACAATTTTACTCAGACTCGCAATGAGTCCATATTCCTTATTTACTATGAAATGCCATAAAGGATTAAATGAAATATATTGTGTAGTTGACAAGATACCTTTACCTGCCGGAACGTATTTAATTAACTTTGGCATTTCTGACGAAGGCGGTTGGATTTATGATAAAGATGTTTGTCTGTTTGAAGTTAAAATGAATGACATATTTAATTGCGGATACCCACCTGTTGAAAAGCACGCTGTTGCTGTTGTAAAATATTATTGGGAACAAAATAGTTAATATTATTTCCCAGCATATACTTTATAATATATTGGACAATTGCATGAGTATCTCTGGATTGATAAATAATACGGTAATGCTATATAGGCAAATATGTTATATATTTAATAGGTATTATGCAAATGTTGTATTGGGAAATAATTTAGAGTTCTTTGAGCTGACAGATTCTACCAATAAATATAAATACTTTTATCATAACCATAATCTGGGATATCATTGTCTAAGATATACTGAGCGAATAATTGAGCTTTCACTCGCAAATGAGTGGCTTGAGAAGTGTCCTGATTCATGGGAAATTGGTGCTGTAACTCCTTATTATTGGCCTAAACGCGTTAAGTGGATTGTTGACCCAACTGATAAACATCCGCAGGTATCACATCGTATTTCTATGTTTGATCTTGATTTTACAGGGAAAGATGTTCTTATGATATCTACGCTTGAGCATATTGGAAGCTGTGAATATGGTATAGATGAAGAATTTAATTCTATACAGGCATTCCTTAAAATATCTAACGAGGCCAGAAATTATTTAATCACATTCCCAATTGGATGGAATGCTTTGCTGGATGAATTTGTTTTATCCGGTAAGTCTGATTCTTACTGTAAAGTACGCTACCTTGTAAGGAACAAATACGAGTTATGGAATTCAACAACTAGAGACTTTGCCAGAATGCCATATGGCAAAAAGAAGCATTGGGCAAACTCTGTAGTTATTTTGGAAAAAGGAGACATTTTGTAGCAAGCTATTTTTAGACGATTTTATATTAGATCTGAGGTGGTCCAGATCTAATGCTGTTATATTCAGCTGTTGCAATAAGAACGATATTGTTACTGTTGCTATATCTGGCTTAAAATTACAAAAGGCTATTATATGGCACAATTATAAAATTGAATTGGATAATGTAATTAAATAAGCATTGTAAAACATGTTGACGACAAATGCGGAGATTGAGCGAGAAATTATGACTGATAACCATTAAATTTGGTTTTGTATTAATTTTAATCTTTAATGCCGGATCCTAAGTTGACTAATCAATTACGTTATTGAAATATTGAGAAATGAATTTTCTCGGAAGGAGTTGTTGTGATGGAAGAGGTTGTCATCGGTGAGCATTTGCTGGCGATTATTGTTAGAGGAAATTACTCTGCTTGTGGTGTTAGTTTTTTCACTCCCGATCATTTTTCCCAGCAACTTGCTTACATGCATCATCCTGCTGGTAAAGTCATTCAGCCTCACGTTCACAACCTGGTTCAACGTGAAGTTTTTTATACCCAAGAAGTTCTTTTCTTAAAACGTGGTCGTCTTCGTGTAGATTTTTATGATGACGGCCGACATTACCTTGAAAGCCGGATTCTTGAAGCAGGAGAGGTGATTCTGCTGGCCTCGGGTGGTCATGGTTTTGAGGCTTTGGAAGAGATTGAGATGATAGAGGTAAAGCAAGGCCCTTATGCCGGCGAGGCAGATAAGACTCGATTTGACGGGGCAGCGTTAGCTGATATAAAGGTAACCATCGCAAATGGTTGATTTCATTCCAGTCAACGAGCCGTTGCTTGATGGCAATGAAAAAAAATACCTGAACGAATGTATCGACACCGGCTGGATCTCTTCGGAAGGGCCTTTCGTTAAAACCTTCGAGGAACTGTTTGCCGCCAGGGTCGGACGCAGGTTCGGGATCGCCGTGTGCAACGGATCTGCCGCCCTCGATGCCGCTGTGGCCGCAGCAGGCATTGGTGAAGGGGATGAGGTGATCCTGCCTACTTTCACCATCATTTCCTGTGCCGCTTCCATTGTGAGGGCGGGTGCCGTTCCGGTCGTGGTCGACAGTGATCCGGTCACCTGGAACATGGCTACAGACCGGATCGAAGCACGAATCACGCCTCGTACCCGTGCTATCATGGTGGTCCACATCTACGGTCTCCCAGTGGATATGGATCCAATACTCGAGATTGCCGACCGACACCGGCTTTGGGTCATCGAGGATGCTGCCGAGATGCACGGGCAGACTTACCGGGGACGTCCTTGCGGTTCCTTCGGCGATTTGAGCACCTTCAGCTTTTATCCCAACAAGCATGTCACTACCGGGGAAGGTGGGATGGTCGTCACAGATGACGAGGAGCTGGCGGAACGTTGCAGATCACTGAGAAACCTCTGCTTTCAGGCGAAGAAACGGTTTGTGCACGAGTCGCTCGGCTACAATTTCCGCATGACCAACCTGCAGGCCGCCCTTGGGCTGGCCCAGCTCGAACGTCTGGACGAGTTCGTCGCACGCAAGCGGACCATGGGCCGGCGCTACTCTGAACTTTTGACCGACGTTGCCGGAATCCAGCTTCCCGCCCAACGTACTAACTTCGCCGCGAACATTTACTGGGTCTACGGCATTGTCCTGAAAGATCCAGATTTGCCGAATGTCGAGGAGGTCATGTCCCGACTCGAAAAGAGGGGGGTCGGTAGCCGCCCTTTCTTTTGGCCCATGCACGAACAGCCGGTTTTTAGAAAGATGGGCTTCTTCACGGCAGAAAGCTGTCCAGTTGCAGAGAAGCTTGCGCGGAGCGGCTTCTATATACCGAGTGGCATGGCATTGACCGACGCTCAAATACAAGAAGTGTCTGTTGCTTTAAAGGAAGTGTTGACTAAATGAGAGTACGTATCGTCTGTTATGAGGATTGTGATCAATGGATACTTGTGAAGTTTGCCAATAAGCTCAATGAAGAGTTGCGGGCACTGTCGATTGATTCCGATGTTGCCAATTTCCCAGATCCTAAAGCAGATATCAACCATCACATTATCTATTACCATTTCGATTGCACCAAGAACCCGATCGATACGCTCATGATCACCCATATCGACTCTGTTGACAAGACGAAAAGGATAAAGCGCCAGCTCGCAGCGGCCGATATGGGCATCTGCATGTCACTCCAGACGGTCGAGCAACTTGCGGCCTCGGGGATTCCGAGGGACCGGCTTTGTTACGTGAATCCTGCCCATGACAATGTCATCAAGCCGAGAAAGACAGTTATCGGACTTACTACAAGGTTGTATTCCGACGGACGCAAAAAGGAGGATTATCTTCTCAGGATTGCGGAAAAGATCAACGCCGATGACTTCAGCTTCAAAATCATGGGTAACGGTTGGCAGTCTATTGTCGACAGGTTGCTTCAGATGGGATTCTCCGTCGAGTATTTCAGTGAATTTGACTACGATACCTACGTAAGCCTCGTGCCCTCTTTCGACTACTATCTCTACTTCAGTTCCGATGAGGGATCCATGGGCTTCGTTGATGCCTTGGCTGCCGGCGTCAAGACTATCGTGACACCGCAAGGATTTCACCTGGATGCCCCAGGGGGGATAACACATCCGATAAACAGTATGCGTGACACCATTGCCGCGCTGGAGAAAATCTCCCAAGAGAGGCGCATGATCGCCGCAACCGTCTCCCGTTGGACCTGGGGGGACTATGCCCGCAAACATCTCGGCATATGGGAATTCCTCATGGAAAAACGGAGCACCCACTACTTTATGGAGCATAGTCATTGCTATACGGATGGATTAGGCTCGATCATACTAGGCAATGCGCGACCGATCTCGCTTGTCAGCAAGCTGAAAGTAAGGCTTAAGGTCGCAAATAAGTCCCTTTCTTTTTTCAAAGGTGACCTCAAAAAACGGTATGTAGCAAGCGCAGGCGCAAAGATGTTTATGCGTTTGCTCAAAAAATAGAAAATTAGTCTATAGTTGGCAAATCCTATTCGTGTTAAAACTTTGCTAAGCATATTGATACAGGAATGATGTCTTGAAAAAGAGGTTCTAGTGACTGTGTTTGCGGATTATGCCAAGTATTACAATCTGATTTACAGCGACAAGGATTATGCCGGAGAGTCAAGTTATATTGTCTCACTTTTGCAGCAGTATCTATCCGGAGCCAAATCGATCCTTGAGCTTGGTTCAGGAACAGGCCGCCACGCTGCATATCTGGCAGATACCGGTTATTCGATTCATGGGATCGAATTAAGCGAGGAGATGCTGGAACAGGCCCGTTTGTTGTCTGAAAATAACTCGAGGTTGGCTTTCACTCGTGGTGACATGCGCAATATCCGTTTGAATATGAAATTCGATGTAGTGCTTTCGCTATTCCACGTTTTGAGCTACCAAACTACCAATTCGAACTTGGTCGAGTCTTTCCGGACTATGCGTGAGCATCTCGCGCCCGGAGGCCTCCTGATATTTGATTGCTGGTACGGCCCGTGTGTTCTCAGCGAACAGCCTTCGACAAGAGTAAAACGGGTGTCAGACGACTCGCTAGAGGTTACGCGTCTGGTTGAGCCAGAATTGCATCCTAACGAAAACGTTGTCGATGTAAAGTACCAGATCTTCGTTCGCAACAAAGTCACTGAATCGGTGCACGAAATTCATGAGACGCATCGCATGCGCTACATGTTTATTCCAGAGATAGAAATGCTACTGGAGCAGCACGGCTTCCGTCTTTTGCACGCGGGAGAGTGGCTCACCGGTAACACCTTGAGTTGCAACACCTTTGGTGCGTGTTTCGTCGCCCAGTTGACCTAGCTGTTGGCAGATTTTCCTGTTGCGAAGCGAGACCAGACAGGTGTGCATCTTTTCCCGCAGAACGTAGTAGATGCTTCTGCAAATAGGACTAATTCAGTTATTCTAGTCGCCTCAATAGGAGCGAATGATGTCGCTTTACAGAGTAGGGGCTGTCATATTGCAGGCCTTGCTGCCGCCAGAAGTATTTGATAAGCTGAGACGGCTTACCGTTATGCGTCCAACAAAGGCTCGACGCGAATCCAATCGATGGCTTCTCCTCCAGTGCTCCGATGTGTCCGGTTCGATACTCTCAATAGGTAGTGGAACCGATGAAGATGGCGAAGGCAAAAGATACAAGGATTATTTTCCTTTAGCTTCCTCCTACACGACATCGGAAGTTACACCCACTTTAAAGCCGGATCTCGTTCTTGACGTTCGTCGCATGCCAGAAATTGGAGACGAAACATACGATTGCGTTTTCTGCAGTGGCGTGTTGGAGCATGTAGACGATTTTCGGGCTGGCCTATCAGAAATCACGAGAATCATCAAGGCCGGGGGGGTGCTTCTGCTCGGAGTGCCGTTCAGACAGGCAATCCATATGGCTCCGATGGATTTCTGGCGTTTCACCGAATTTGGCATACGGCATCTGCTTTCGGAATCTTACGTCGTCCAGGAGCTTGCTTCTATCGATGCCGGCAATACCAATTTTCCGGCCACCTATTGGATCAAGTCCAGGAAGAAATGACCACGAAGCATGCTATCTGGGCAATTTGCTATAACCTTCATGACTACCTTTGTTTTCTGGTTAATGGAGTCAAATGAACTTGATCAAATCCTGCATATACAGGTTGGCAGCGGATTTTTTCCCGGCGTTTTTTTTTGATGGGGAATCTGTTGTCTCGCCCCAACAAAGACATGCCAAGAAGGTCCTTATCGCCAGTTCTCACTTCTGGCCATCCATAGGAGGCGTAGAGAGCAGGATCGAGCAGTTTGGTTCGGAACTTGTTCGGGCCGGCTATGATGTTTCAATCATAACCCCTGATAGACCTGACAGGACCTCTAATGTCCGAAATGGTGTGTCAATTCTCGGCATTCGTTCCGATAAGAGGATGAATGGTCTGTTCTTGTGGCCGTATGCCGTACGAGTTGCAGTTACCTCCGGACAGTTCGATGTCTGTATTATTATTCAGGACCCCCGCGGCGAAATTCTCTGGAGCGTTGAAAATCTGCCCACTGCATGCCGTACCAGGGTGATTATGCAGCCGATCATCACCGACGAAGGGTACGCGCAGTGGGGGCATAATAAGAGAATTCGCAGCCGTCTAGGGAAGCTGCTGAAGTCCGCTGATGCAGTGGTCGCCATGACAAGAACCGGTCCTGATGTCAGATTCATGCTTGAGATTGGTCTGTCCCCCTCCTGTATTCCAAACGCGACCAAAATGCCCGCACCTGTCAACGGATTTCGCAAGAGACATGGTATCGAGGACAATGCGTTTCTCATTTTGCATGTTGCCAATCTCTGGTGGTACAAGAATCATATCGGACTTCTTGATGCACTCAGCAAGATTCCGGATTCATGGAAGTTGGTTCTGATTGGTAACCCCACAGATGAGTCAGAGTGTGCTCATGCTGTTGAAAAGAAACTTTCCCAACATCCCAAAGTGCTATTCATTTCCGGTCTGGGCCGTGAATCCGTGTCTGACGCGATGGAAGAAGCGGATGTGTTCGTTCTTTCCTCTTTTGGCGAAGGTTCCCCCAATACCCTTCTGGAGGCGATGGCACATAGAAGACCCTGGTTGGCCACTCCCCAGTGCGGTGCTGCAATAGACAATGCAGGCGGGATCGTCTGCCCCCTCTCAGAATTCCTGGATTATCTTACCGTTCTTCGTGAAAACCCAGAGTTGTGCCGATATTTGGGAGAGGTAGGTTATCAGCACTGGGAATCCTGCTGTTCATGGCCAAAGGTTATTGAAGGCTGGACTGATCTTATTGAAACAGGTAGTCTGCAACGCAATTTCGCCATGCCATCCCACATAGCGTCTGAAATGGATCATTTGAGAACCTTTATTTCCGGAGCTGTCAACGCGACAACGCACTGCCGATGCCGTGAT
>JBGQLM010000087.1:0-18152 GCA_041500085.1 Geobacteraceae bacterium | reverse complement strand
CTGTAGCTGCCGTCCGCGTTGACCGGCACGATGACGCCGTTGATCTTGAGCTCCTTGATGCCGGCAGTGGTGTCGCTGGCCGTTCCGGTGATGTTGAGCACACTGTTGTTGGTGTAGCTGCCGTTGGCAAGGGTGGAGACCTGGATGACCGGCGGAACGGTATCAATGACATAGGTTTGGGTTTGTACCCCGCTGCTGTTTCCGGCAAGGTCTTTGGCGAAGAATTTCAGAGTCGTTGTGGCGCCAATGACGAGCGGCGTCGAATATACTGATGAACTGGTGGTCAGCGTCGTGTTGTCAGTGGTGTAGTAGATGGTCGCAGGCTCATTTGCTGAAAGCGTCACATTCCTGGCGGCATTGTATATACCGCCGGCCGGTACAGAAGAAACCGTTGGCGGTGTAATATCATTAGAAGTAAACAACGCCGTAACGGCCTTGGCCGCGTCCATGGTCACCGTACAAGGCCCAGATCCACCGCACGCCCCTGACCAGCCACTAAAGGTTGAACTGATGTCTGGGGTGGCGGAGAGGATGACACTGCTGGTCTTGGCGAAGTTGCCACTGCAGGTCGCACCGCAGGATATCCCGGCCGGTGTGCTCTGCACTGTGCCGGTGCCGGTACCGGCTTTGGTCACTGTCAATGGCATCACGTTTTGGAAGAGGTAGACGGTCCCTGCTCCGCCATTACTAGCGGGGTTGGTCCCATTGGCGCTCTGACCGCCAGCGGCAGAGAAATTGGCGACTGGAAGTGTGTTTGTGTTGTAGTAAATGGCTATCCGGCCACCACCGCCTGCAGGGAACCATGTGTTATTACCGGTATTCGCCCCTCCTCGGGCATATATCGTTCCGTTCCCGGATAGAACTCCGACATTGATCAGAATGCCACCACCACTACCGCCACCACTGGCACCTGTCACATTAGCACCATTGGCAAGGATACTCCCCGCAAGGTTCAGCGCCCCCCCCGTAATCGTAACCAGACCGCCACCGTTACCTCCTTGATTGCTGACACTGTTGCCACCACCACCACTTCCCACTTCGTTCGGCAACTGAAGATTCCCATAGGGAGTGTTGACACTGCCCCCAGCACCTGAAATCCCCCCCAGTCCACCGTAGCTGCCGCCGTTATAAATGGTGCTCCCGCCTGTGGTCGTATTGCCAAGGGTCCTGCCGGTGCTGGTGCTGTTTCCACCTTGGTAAGCACCAAGATACCCTTTACTACTGACATCGATTTTTGACGTGGCTTCAACATCGATCGTTCCGGCCGTTACGTCCAGTTTGTAGGTGGCCGTTGTCGTCGCCGCGGAATGGCTCATGACAGTGCTATTTTTGAGCGTCAGTGCACCGGTGACGTTAATCGCTCCTGCCACATTGACGTTGCTGCTGTCAAGGGTCAGGTTGCCACCCGCCGTTAACCCGCCGTTCAACAGCAGTAGGGTGCCGGTGACAGTCATATCCTTTACGTCAAAAGGACCATTATCTCCACTTGGGACAGTTGTTGCGTTGCTGGTGACGATGCCGCCGTTGTTGACAATGACATCCCCCTTGACAGAGGCATTATCCTTCAGGTAAATAGTTCCTGCGCCACCATCAGCCTTGGCGGAAGTCCCGTTGTAGCTCTTCCCGCCAGAGGCCACAATGTTCGCCACCGGCAGTGTCTTCGTGTTGTAGTATATGGCGATCCGGCCGCCACCACCCCCGGGGAAATAGGTATTGTTGCCGGTGTTCGCGCCGCCACGGGCACTGATCGTGCCATTGCCTGAAAGTGTCCCGACGCTGAGCAGAATGCCGCCGCCACTGCCACCGCCGTTGGCACCCGTCACACCGCCGCCATCCGCAAGGATGCTTCCCGAGAGGTCCAGCGTTCCCGCCGTGATTTTCACCAGCCCGCCGCCGTTGCCCCCCGGATTCTGGGTACCATTGCCTCCGCCACCGCTGCCCACTTCATTCGGTGACTGGAGAGTGCCATAGGAAGCGTTGACACTCCCTCCGGCGCCTGACATCCCGCCCTGACCACCATAGCTGCCACCGTTATAGAGCGTACTCCCGCCGATGGTGGTAGTGCCATAGGTCATGCCGTTATTGCCGCTGTTGCCTCCTTGCCAGGCACCCAAGTACCCCCTGCCACTTACATCGATCTTCGAGGTAGCGTCGACGCTGACCGATGACGCAGTAATGCCCAGCTTGTAGGTGGTTGTCGTCGTCGCCCCATAATGAGTAAGAACAGTGCCATTTTTCAGCGAAATACTGTCTGCCGTCACCGGACCATTAAAAATCACATAGCTATTATCGATCGATATGGTACTGAATCTGCCACCGGCAACGATGACTGGCGCACTAGTGCTCCCCTGGCCGGTCATGTTGATCGCAACTACCGGCTGGGTCGTAAAATGCAGGACATAGTCCTGAGGCAATGGGTTCCCAACGGTATCGGTGACTGCCGTACTTATGGTCAAGCGGTATGAAGTGTTGCCATCCAATGCCACTGTCGGCGTAACCGTAATGCTTTTCTGGTCAGTCGAAAGCACTGCCGATCCGGAAGAAGCCTGACTTGTCCCGTTATCGGCTGTCAAGGTAACCGTGGAAGCATTCACCGTCGCCGGGGCCAGTGCTTTTGAGAAGTTGACAACAATCGGCAGCGTTGCTGACACGTTTGTTGCGTTATCCGAAATTGAAGAACTGACAACAATCGGCACATTGAGATCAGCCACAGCCAGATTGAGACTTGCACGCCCGACGTTGCTGGAGGCATCGATGCTGCTGCATGTGATGCTCACCGCTGCATTGGCAGTGGCATTCGCCGCGATCAGGAAGGTATAATCCTGCTGAACCTGGGTCCGGGGTGGGTCGATTGTCTGAGCAAGGACGTCCGTTGCGGAACCGCCGGCAGTACAGGTCAGGCTGCTCACGCCGACCGGATGCGTAACGGTGACGGTTGCCGTGCCGATCTCGCCGGGCTTGTATTTTACAGCCTGGCCGGGACTGGCAATTGCGACGTGCGGAATGTCGTTAAAATGACCGAGGATCTCCTGAGCGGTCAGAGCGCGCTTATAGAGTGCAACCTTGTCGATAAGACCATTGAACCAGTTCATGTTGTTTGAAGCTCGTGCCCCTATAGTCCAGCTGCTTGCGCCATTCTTCATCTTGCCTGAAACCGCTTGCCTGCCATCAACAACGCCATTTACATAGACAACTATTTCTGAACCGTTATAGGTCCCGACAACGTGATACCAGGTATTGGGTGATATAACTGTGCTGCCGGTCGCTGCATACCAGGTATTATTGATATTCACCCAGAATCTGATCTTGTCGGGACTGTCTTCAGGCAATGCCAAAACCGCGCCCGCAGTCATGCTGTCAACTTCTTTGAAGCTTATGATGGATTGCCTTGATGTTGTCCAGGCACCGGGAGATTTGATGATAGCGGGTTTGATCCATGCCTCGGCTGTAATGTACTGCATGTTCTGGAACAGCGGGGCATCAGGGATCGTTACCCGGTTGGCAACCCCGTCAAAGCTCCCCGCCGTCGTCCCGTCACTCCGATCTGTGCTGAATGTAGTCCCACCATACGCCGTCCCATGGCTCCCGTTCCCCGACGAATCGCTCCAGTCGCCGTCCATGTGCCAGAAGCCGACAAGGTCGGTGCTGGCCGTCAAAGCCGTGAACGTGTAGCTGTAATCCGCCGTGGTGGCAGTGCCGGAAACGTCCTGAATCCCGGCCTTGAGGAGAACCGTATAGGTGCGGTTATAGCCGAGCTGGACCGCGGGCTTGAAGGTCAAGGAGCGCTTGTCCGCCGAGACGGTCAACGCTCCGGGCACCGGTCCAAAGGACGAGGAGAGCACAATGCTGCCTGCTATAACAGATGCGGCATTGAGCGGCTCGTTGAAGGTGATGACAATCGCCGCGTTAACCGGCGCATTCTGCGCCCCGGCCGCTGGGGAGACCGTCGCCACTGTCGGCGGCAGCGTATCGACGATAACGGTGCTTTCTGCATAACCGGTATAGCCAGCCTTGATAGTGGCCTCGACACGGATCAGGTGTGACCCGTCGGCGAGTGTGTCCAGAGTGTCGCCGGAGACCTTGTTGACCACGGCGCCATCTACCTTCACCCCTACCGTCCCAGTGCTGACCGCGTACTGCAGGACCGGCCTGTTGACGACACTGTTCCCGGTTGGGGAGAAGATAGTGACTGTCGGCGCTGTTGTGGGGGTAAACGAGGCCGTAACATTCTTCACCACATCCATGGTCACGGTGCAATCACCCAGGCCTGCGCATGCCCCGGACCAACCGGTGAATGCCGACCCGGCGTCGGGGGTGGCAGTCAGGGTAACCGTGGCGCCGGTCGTGAACTGGCCGCTGCAGGCGGTGCCGCAGGAGATGGCGGCCGGCGCGCTGGTGACGGTCCCCGTTCCGGTGTCACCCTTCGCCACGGCCAGAGTCGGATAACGGCCGGCGCCGCTGAGTGTAATGTCCAGGGAAGGGGTGGCCGGATTATTGGAGCCGATGGAAAGAGTGGCGGTGCGCTGACCCGGATCGGTCGGGGCGAAAACAGCCTGGACCGAGCAGCTTTGCGACGGGGCCAGGGTTCTGCCGGGACAGCTATCCCCGCCAGGCACCAGAGAGAACATCCCGGAGCTGTTGGCAGTGAGCGTGGCCGTAGTGATGAGCAGGTTGTCGGTACCACTGTTCACGACAGTTATGGCATGGGGCTGTGATGTAGTGCCGGTGATCACATCGCCGAAATTCTCTGACTGTGATGTGGTGTAGATCTTCTGGCCGCTGGCATAGAGAAACGACCTTCCCGCCAGTGAGAAGACATTACCGTAACCGGTGGTAAGGTTGAGAACTGCCAAGCCGTCGCCGCGGGAGATTCCCGAGCCGAAATCTTTCCCGTTCGTAGTGGTGAAGGTTTTATAATCGGTCCTGATGCTGCCGTTTGGGAAGAGTACCACCGCAAAATTGTTGGGCCGGTAGAACCCCTCCTCCGTGTAGGTTTCCGTCTGCCATTCGATTACCACCCGCTCGGGGTTCGTCTTGTGCTGGATGAATACGCCGCCGTAGTAATAGGAGGAGAGGTCGTTGTTCCATGCGGCGATGACCGGGCCGTGGCCGGTGGTGGCGAGATCGAAGGAGTGGGCCGAGCCGGCGGCCCCGAACCAGATATTGCCGTTGGTGTCGGCGGTGATCTGGCTGTAGGACTGGCCGTAGAAGGAAAAGGACCAGGGTAGCGTGTAGGTGACGCTCGCCTCGTCGCCGTAAGTATAGTCGTAATCGGCGGTCGGCGCCTTGGTGCGGCTCGCGTCCGTGCCGTCCCAGGCAGAAATGACTTCCGAAAGCTGGTAGATGCCGTCGGTCGCGGCACAAGCGGTCTTCAAAGGGAAGAAGAGTGCCGCCAACAGAAGGAAAATTGTCACCACAAGCCCGGTCTTTTTCATGTTCCTGCTCCTTATGTCAATCCAGAAAATCACAAATAAAAAACCAAAAGCTATCCCATACCAAGACACGATAGGTATTAAACCACAATCAGCCTGGTTGCTTTTCTTTATCCCTTTGCAGCTTTGTGTGACCAATAATAAGTTTTCAGGTTCTGTCTCTCTTCGCGGATTTGCATGAAAACTCGTATTTATCCATTTCTCGTCCCCCGGTCGAAACCCGATCTTTTTCCGTTTTGGCTCCGACGGCGTCATAAGCTGGCGAATGGCATCGAAAACTATTTTGAACTGGGAATCGTATTTCTGCTCGAGTTCATCAAGACGTTTTGCCACAACGCGGTTCGAGACAGCCATTTCGCGCATCTCCACGAAGGCCCGCATGATGGCGATATTTACCTGGACGGCACGTTCACTGTTGAGGACACTGGAAAGCATTGCGACCCCCTGCTCAGTGAAGACATACGGCCGGTATTTTCTGTGTCCCCCTCGACCACTTTTTAAGGTCGCAAAATGCGACCTTAAAAAGGCATGCTCCGTTTCATCAAGTTGGAACATAAAGTCGGCTGGGAAACGGGAAATATTACGCCGAACTTGTTCATTGAGACGCTTTGTATCGACTCCGTACATCTCCGCCAAGTCGCTGTCCAGAAGAACCTTCTGCCCTCGGATCAGGTAGATTTTCCCTTTGAGCGACTCCACGGGTAACGTTACGTCCATAGTGCCTCTGTCATACTGCTATACACTCTGCGACCTCATGCTGTGTCTTCGTGTCTTTGTGTGACCAGAAATAGGTTCTGTTCTCCGGTCGAAATGCTATTTTTTTCCGTTCCCCAACTTGAAGTCACAATTTGTGATTTCAAGTTGGGGAACTCTGGGGAAAAGGAGGAAAAGGGAACGGGCTACTTTTCAAGTCCCCACTTTCTCGGCCTTCCCTTCGGCCTGATGGTCGATTCGAGCCCGAATTTCTCGCAGATCATGGTTTGCCATGGAGAACTCCCGAATGGCGCTCCTCTGTTCACACATTGCTGCATTCTCTCCAGTTCTCTGTCTGTCAAGGGGGTGTTTCACATATTCCGTCCACCTTACCGGAAGTTCCAATGGCAGCGCATCAACAATGTTTCCGTCTGTACCGTTCAACCGCTCACCATGAGATGACCAGCGCCATTCGTCCGCCGATTGTATGAGACATATCCTCACGGGATTACCTTCGATATATCTGAGAACCGTCAGGAGGTGCCGGTCATTATCCACAATAAAGCTCTTGTATCTTCCCTGCCACACATGGCCACTCGACCGGTAATGGCGATGATAACGCCGTACATGGCTGGTCATGAGCCATTGCATGAATTTGCTCAGATCATCGGCTTGATCCGGAGACAGCAGCAGATGAAAGTGATTTGACATGAGGCAGTATCCGAGAAGTTTTACCGGATGCTTCTCTTTTGCCTCTCTCAAAAGAGTAATGAATGCCTGGAAATCATCATCCTTATGAAAAACCTCCTGGCGACCGTTGCCACGATTGATTACGTGGTAAATCATCCCGTCTGCCAGTCCCCTTGCTACTCGTGGCATGTTTTAGACCTCAAAAAAGTAGCCTATCCCCTTTTTCCCCTTTAACTTCTCCTTCACGCCCGGCATCGGCCAATGCCACTTCTATGGAGTTTTTGTGGACATCGAGACCGACAAATGTGATAGACTTATTCATGACCTGCCTCCTTGATTGTGGCTCTGTGCCTTAGTGATTTCCGTCCTAATGCATAACCCACGTTTGCAAGGATGGCAGGTCTTCTGTTTCAGCTGACAACCATTATGTCTCTATCCTCTTTCAAGTCGTGTAATACTAAATTCGTTACAGCTTATCAACGATCCGCCTCCTCCAACTTTAGTTTCCATGTTTGTCGCGTCTGCGAATCCTCACGAAAACGATAACAGAAATAATACTTGCAGGAACTGCAACTATTGACCAGGTAGCAGATGCAATGAACCCCCAACCAACCCATGGATCTTCGCCAAATTTAAGCGGGCGGAACAGGTCAAGAAATCGTGGAAGAAAAAAATAGGCCATAGATATCGCAACGGGGATAACCAATGTGAGAACAACTCTAATCCCAACAATATCGACCTTTGCGATTAACCAAGCAAAAACGACCACAATAATACATATGGGAATATAACCGGCATTGAGTGAATCAAACATTTTCCACCTCTTTCTTATTTGGCTTTGCAACAAGGAGCATCAGGGCCAGGATCAGGCGTTGAGTTGAAGTTCATCCACAACCATAATGGAGAAAAGGTATGTCCGGAGAAAGCAGCACCATTGGCCAACTCGCGGTCACATTTTGTCATGCATAAATCCCTCCCAATAAGGTCACAAGCATAATTTTTCCTACATTCGTAATAGCACATATCATGAATCATGCAGTATGTATCAAGGGTATCGACCGGGTCCTTGTATTTATGTCCCGGTGTAAATTGCTCTATTTGTCCCCCTGTCCAATTGGGACCACACCAGTTCCCATGAATTTTTATCAACCCAGTAGGATCAATCCCGTTGATTGGATCGTTTTTCACGTAACTATATTCATTTACACCACCTTTGAAGCCGATGGGGTCCTTTGATATAAACCTCCCCTCCATCGGATCATAGTATCTGGCGCGGTAATAATAGAGTCCGGTTTCCTTATCCCACTCTCTTCCGGTATAGGTGTAACTGTTTCTGAAGCCTGTTGACAGTTTCACCATCCCGAACGAATCAAATTCATACGCCTGCACGACGGCCTTACTGCTGTCGGTGATTACAACCATACTCCCCAGCCCATCAGCATGGTAGTAGTAAAACTGCCCGTTCCGCTCCAGAGCTAGATGCTCATCCACACCGGCACCATGGGTGTAGAAGGTCTTCGTCACCGCGCCGGTCTCGTCCGTGTAGGCCTCCAGCGCGATGTTATCATTGTCATAGACGTAGTTCCAACTACTCGTCTTCGTCACGCCGTCTTTCACAACGGTCATCTGCTTGCCGATACGCCGCCCGGAAGGGTCGTAGCTGAAGCTCACCGTCCGCTTCTCCGCACCCTTCAGCTTCTCCACTTTCACCAACCGGTTTTCGTAGTCCCACGTCTGGACCCACGATTTATCCGCAGTGATGGGAACAGTCCGCGTAATCTGGTTCCCCGCATTATCATAGCCGTAGGCAAGCCGCCGCCCCTGGGTCATCTGGTTTCCGGCGTTGTAGAGATAGCCGGTATCCTTGGCGCCGGGGCCGGTCAGGCGGTTTCCGACGGGGTCGAAGCTGAAGGTTTCCGGCTTGGTCGAGGTGACCGTCAGCAGCCGGTAGACGAGGTCATAGACATAGTTTTCCAGCTCCGCAGCCGCCTTGCTCGTCCGGTTCCCCACCTGGTCCAGGGTGTAGGTGAACGCAGCGATAGCGGTGCCGCCGGCGGTGTGGTTGAGGCTGGTGAGCCGCCCCCCATCGTCGTAGCCGTAGCTGGTGGTCACCTGATTGGGATAGGCGAGCGATGTCCTTCTCCCGATGCTGTCGTAGCCGTAGGTGAAGGTCCCCGCCGGAGAGGTGATGCCGGTCAGGCGGCCGTTGTTGTCGTAAGCATAGGTGGTGATCCGCTGGTCGACGGTCCCCGGCTGGAAGGTCATCCTCGTCCGGTTGCCGGCCTGGTCGTATTCATAGGTGATCGTGTAGCCGCGGTTGTCGGTGACGCTCGCCACCCGTCCTGATGTGTCGTACGCGTAGGTGTAGGTAACGTTGGCGTTGCCCGCTGTCAGGAGGCGCCCGACCGCATCATAAGTATAGCTCTCGCTGCTGTTGTCCGGATAGCTCTTTTTCGTGAGCCGCTTCATGGCGTCATAAGTATAGCTGATAATGGTGCCGTTAGCATCGGTCCTTGAGATGAGGTTGCCGACCATGTCGTAGGTATAATTGGTTGTTTTACTCAGGGGATCGCTTTCCCGGGTGAGATGGCCCAGCAGGTCATACTGAAAACCGGTGGTCTGGTTTTTCGCATCGGTAAGGCTGGTCAGCTTGTTCGAGCCGCCTCCACAGGAGGGACAGCCGGTGGCGCCGTAGGTGTAAGTCGTGGTGAAGCCAGCGGCGTCGATGGTCTTGACGAGATGCCCCTGGTCGTCGTACTCGTAGCGGGTAATATTGCCGTTGGCGTCGGTCCGGCTGGTCTTGTTCCCCTTGGCATCGTAAATGTAGCTGGTGACGTTCCCGAGCGGGTCCGTGACCTTGGCTAACCTATAGCGACCGTCGTATTCGAAGGTGGTGACTTTCCCGAGCGGGTCAGTCCGGGTCAGCACGTGCCCCATGCCGTCATAGGTGGAGGTGGTGGTCGCACCGGTCGGGTCTGTCGCGGCGGTCTGGTTGTTGGCGGCATCATAGGTAAAGGTACTGGTCTGGCCCAGGGGGTTGGTGACACCGGTCAGGTTTCCCCTGGCGTCGTAGGTGTAGCTGGTTTTTGCGCCGACGGCATCAATGGTCTGTACGAGGTTCCCCTTGACGTCGTAACTGCTGCTGGAGGTCCGCCCCAGAGGGTCGGTGCTACTGGTGACTTGGCCGAGACTGTTGTAGGTGAAGGTGGTGGTATTGCCCAAGGCATCGGTCATGGAGAGACGGTTGCCGGCCGCATCATAGGTGTAGCTCGTGAAACTGCCGTCCGGCGCGGTCTCCCTGGTTAGGTTCCGGTTAGCGTCGTAGGTGTAGCTGGTGGTCTTCCCGTAAGGATCAGTCCTGGCGGTAATATAGGCGTTGTGCGAGTCGTAGGTGGTGGTCCACACCCCTCCGTCCTCTTCGGTGAACGAGGTACTCTTCACGGTGGTAGTGGCGGTGGGATAGGCGACACTCTTGGTCCCGGCCGAATCGGTCCCGGTCAGGACCCGGTGGCTGGCATCATAGGTGTACGTGGTAATTTTGTCCAGCGGGTCGGTTTTGTTGAGCATGAACCCTTTGGCGTTGTAAGTATACTGCCAGCTGCTGTTGTCGGGCCAAATGACGGTGCTGAGCATATTGCTGCTGTAGGTAAAGGTGTAATTCTTGCCCGCCGGGTCGGTTATGGTGGTGAGGCGGTTAGTGGCGTCATAGGCAAAAGTGGTAGTGCGCCCCGCGGCATCGATGACGGAAGCGAGGTTCCCGGAGGGGTCATGGGCAAAGGCCAGGCTGTTGCCGTTCATGTCGGTGATGGCGATTAATTGTCCCGAACCGTTGAATTTCTTCTTCGTGCCGTCTTTATACGTCAGGGTGAATGTATTGTCGGCGGACCTGACCAGGGTGGAGTAGTCGCCGTTGTCCGGGACGTACACGCCGCCGGAGAGGGAATAGAGCCGTCGCTTGTTCCCTTCCCTGAGGGCTACGGAGCCGTCCAGATTCGGGATAAGGCCGATGTCATAGCTGTGGCTCCACTTGGGTCCGAGCGGGCCGGTGCGGGGGTCGAGACTGTCGTAGGTAAGGGAGATGGCGGCAGCCAGGCTTCCGCCCCTGGCAGCAAAGAGAGCTTCGCTTTGCAGGAGGGAGCCGGTAGCCAGATTAACTGAAGACTTATGTTTCCATATAAAAGGACATGAATCCGGTGGCGGAAGGACGATGATATTAATATATTTCGTATCGGCGCCGCAACAATCACCTGATGCGGTAAGCACAGCTGTGTAGGTTTTCGGCTCCGTTACATGATCATCGGCATCCGTGCCGGTCCAGTCTGCGTAAGAAACATTAGAAAAAGTTTTACCGGCGACTGTCAAAGTTGTATTATCGATGCAGCCTGAAAGAGCCCAGAAAAAGTGCAGAGTTTCACCAGCGCGAATTGTTATTGTCACTGATTCCGGGTTAGTAAAGCCGTTGAGAGAAATTATTTTATTCGGGCTGGCGCAGGCGTTACACTGTAAATTCTGGGCAGTCTTCGAGCAGCCGGTTGCGCATAAGGTATTGCTGGGATAGAGCCAGCCCGGCCATAGGGTATAGATATCTCGGGAGCTATCCGAAGTGTAGTCAATGCCCTGCTGATCGGATGAGTTGGAATCACCAAGAATGGCGCCGTGTATGATGCAGTTGGTGCGGCTATCGCATCCGTCGCTGGCGGTAACCCAGCTCTTGCAGGCATTTGATGCATATGCCGGGTCGGTCCAGCCGCTCACCACGATCACGGGCAACAGCAGGAACAAGACAAAGTAGTTACTGAGTCTATTCAGGTAGGCAAACAATCCGGCCATTTGTGCACTCCGTTAGAAATTGAAAGAAATTAAAAACAAACTTATAAATCTCGCGCAAAAACGAGGGTAACCTTTTTATCCGAACAAAAAAAGCTTACCCCGAAAAAGGTAGGCTTGAATGATGGACAGACTTCATCCGTCGCTTCGACAACCCCTCTATCCTGGTCAGTTCCGCTTCATGCTGCGTACAACGTGCAGAAAAGCGAAACAGTGTTCAGGACAGGTGGCTTTGCGTCGCCGGGTTACCCCGGTTTTGCCCTTTCGGTGATAAGTGCTAAACGTTTTGGAATTTACCGCTACATCATTTTTGACCCCTTGTTATAAACCAGTTGTTCATTCGTGGAATTAAGTACAGGTTCGACTATTTGCCCATATAAATGATAAAAAATATTCGAGCCCATGATATACAGAAATCAAACAGGGTTTGTAAAGTTTTGTTTTCTAATAATGGTACTTATTAAAATTTATGGCGCCACATATTATAGAGTCTGAACGCCTGAAAATAGCATTGTATTATCCACAATCCATGCCAATACAGAATTTCCTGGAACAGCGACAAAGTGCAGGCTTATCCGGTTCTTCACGAACAAGAGGATTGGTAAAACAAAGTTTACACAGGAACCGGGTAAAAGCCCGTAGATCGTTGATGGTCAATGGTTTTAACGGTATGTAAACCAAGTTTACAATGTAAACTTAGTTTACGCTCTCACCCGGCACAACATTCGGCCTGCCAATAAAAAGGCCGCCGGAATCACTCCGGCGGCCTTTTTCATTCACCATTCATCAAGCCAGTTGCTACCCCTCCCGTCTTTCTGGTCCTTCATACTTCCCGTCCTCTTCCCTGATCTGATCGCCTTTTATCCTGACCCATTCGTTTGAGCGGCGAAAAGAAATGATCATTCGCTTTTGTATCAATTCATCAAGTTCTTCCGGCTTAACCATGCCGGGAGTGTTATCAAAATAGATTACCGAGATCAAGTTTCTGGTAACCTTTTTACCTTGTTTAATTACGTAATGCTTGGTGAGTAAATCATATTCACGCGAACGTTCAGATTCATCAGTTTTCATAGTCGTGACCTCAAGCAGTATTGACGCATGTCTATCACATATTCACTGTTTAAAATACTGGCTTGAAAGGTTATACTCGATGCATAAGCCTACCCAATTGACAGCCAAAATTACCTCTACTGCACATATGAATAATTAAGCATATGCACTGTCTAGCAAATGCAGTAATGCGCACTGTGCATTATCGTCAATAACCTGGAACTTAAATGCAATGCCGTTATCCATGACTCTAACTGCAACTATGTCTACTTTTATATTTTTCTTATCAGGACTGTTGGGCAGAGGTATTGAGATCTCTATCATTTCACCTATTTCAATATTTTTGTTTGTCCTGAGAAATAAGCCTCCAGCACTTATATTTTCCATTAATGCAGTAAAATAGCCATCTTTTGTAAATATGGAAATTTCATTATTTACACTTAGCCTGTTGAAATTCCTTCTTTCCATAGTGCCTCCGTAAGCTTCTCGGTCAAATAGACAGTTTAAAAGAATAACATTACATCTCTTCAATTCTGTATTGAGATTAGCAAGTTTACCCAACTTGTCCCTTTAATTCTTAAATTTAATAACCCAGGCTGTTTTTCCATCATACATTATCAAACGCTTAAATCCCATATCTCTAAAATCATGGATAGCTTCAGCACTGTCTTTCATTTGTAAAGCAAATTGTTCATTTATTATTTTCGATTTCATCAATAGTGAGGTATGCAAATCACCTGTTGTTGTGACAGATACTTCCGGGAATTTATCCTTAAACTTCTGCTCGAATTCAAGTGCAAAAGTTCTTCTTTGCTCAGGAAGTACTCTTTTACCGGTTGGCAGGCTGGAGGTAGTTATTCCGATGAATTTAACAGGCACATTTTCTTTATAGGGATATTGATACTTCCAGAATCCCCATGATATTGCGAATATCACAAAAGCCATGATCAATATACCAGTCACAAATGGACTTACACTTACCCCTTGTAGCTTCATCTTACTATGCCTCCGAGGACTCGATGTATTCCGGAGGGTCACTCCGACAGCAGCTCTTTGGTGATTTGCTGGGTAAATCGTCCGCACATGGGCTTTTAATCTCTGATTACATACGGGTCAGGGTCAACAGGTGGTTTCACTTCCCTATGCAGCCTCTTTACTTCTTCCAGGAACTCAGCCTTGTTAATCAGTCCTTTGCGCTCAAGAATATTGAACATTGCTGCAAGTTCATATGAGTTGCTGGCTATCAACTCATCTACAGTAACTGTCTCTTCTTTGCCAAGCTTCTCTGCCATGTATATAATCCTTGTTCGAGGCTTTATTGGCCCCCTTCGCGGTCAAATCTGGGCACTGGCATGAACACTTAAATCTGTAACGGGAGAGAGCTAACCGGCACGCAGTTTCTTAGCGCGACCGGTTGAGCGCTTGGTTGGACGTGATGCAGTCTCGACAAGTCGGCCACTGGCATACTTATGAACGACGCTGGCAATCAGTGTCTGATAGGGTATGCCTTCTTCGGCAGCCCTCATTTGAATATCTTCCAGGTCACGAGAAGAAAGCCTGATATTAATGCGCTTATCCTTGGTGAGAGTACCAGCAGCGCTTGATGCATAACGGGCGATCTCGTCGTCAAGATTAGCCACTGACTGCCACTCTCCGCTCTCGAATGACGCCAGAATGTCATCTTCATATTTTTTTTCTGCCGTTTTTATTTTCCTACTCATTGTTCTTCTCCTCTGGGATATACCTTTTCGTGGCGCTTCGGCTCGGGATAACTGTTTTTAAAAATATTTCTGCATCCGTTTCAACATAGGGAACCAAATAGGCGTAACCACGGATACGGACGACAAAAATTCGCTGGTTCGGATACCTTTCCTGATCGGGATGCGCCAAAACGTCGAGGAGCGCTCCTTGCGATATAGCAACCAGAACTTCTTCGAACGAAATCCCGCGCTCTACTTTGAGCGTCATGTTCTTATCTGAGTTCCAGTTGATAGGTTTCATGCTGATATCATATCCTATTGTGTGCCTTTTGTCATCATGCTTTTGAAGTCCAGCGGGGCGGAGGCGTCAGCCGACCGTCTGCCGCCATATGTACCGTCGCATTTTCCGTTTAGTTTATTTGCCCTTGCCTCCTCTTTGAGCATAGCTTTCCTTCTGGTTCATGCGTTGGAGCATCTTGCTGTTAGTTTCTGTGCATTTTTGCCATTTGTAGTTTCCTTGGCTGGCTTAATTCTAACGAGATATGGCACGTCCAATAACAAACAAGTTTCGCCGTCGAATCGGTACTCTAATCCTTCCGGAAGGATTATTGATATTTTGGATACGTAAGGCCGTCTTTTGGGGCTGTCTGAAATAGTGGTAATTTCGGTAAAAGCCTTCTTGTTCATATTGTCTCTCTTTTGGCGGTATAACGTCGTGGCAGCTGACCTGACGGCTTTATCGGTCAGGTCTCCCGGCCTGGTTAACCACTAATCTGTTGATTCTTTTTTCGTAAATATATCCATCCTGTACCGTATGAAATTGCGAGCGGCATTGGCAATGTAAATGGGATCATGAAGAAAATCATGACTGGGAGCCACATCAAATTTTCCGCTTTATGCTTTTCGTCAAGAACAAGCATGTAGACAAGCAAGGCTGCTAAATAAAGCAGTTCCGAGAGTGAAACGCTTATTATCATCCCTTTCTTGTAATCCTTGGTTATTGTATGACATAGCAGCGATAAAAGAACCGTTAATGATCCTAATACATAGGATGTTGAAGTCATTTGGATTATGACAGACAGGGAGAAATTACGCTCATTTACGAGATAAATAACGACAGGGGCGAGAGGCGCAAACAGAATAAGGAATAGACTTTTTATTATGGTCATATTTTTCATTTAATTGGTTAACGGGGCTGAGGCTGACCCGCCCTCGGCGGGTCTTGCCGATGGTTGGGCATCTTCTCTGCAAATTCAAGGTCATTTTTCTCAAGCGAACCCAAATACTTTAACTTACTATTTGACAATATGTAGCCAAGAGGCTACAGTATGCTTATGGTTGAAATTCGCAAAACCGAACTGTTTGCCAAATGGATTGATAACCTTCGCGACATTCAGGCAAAGGCTCGCGTCCTGGTAAGAATTGAGCGCCTTGCCTCCGGAAACGCAGGAGACGTCAAACCGGTCGGTGAAGGTATCTCGGAAATGCGGATCGACCACGGCCCCGGTTACCGGGTCTATTTCACAAAACGCGGCAGCGAAGTGATCATTCTCTTGGCCGGTGGTGACAAAGGCAGTCAAGCCAGCGATATCAAGACCGCGCTCCGCCTTGCACGCAATCTATAGGAGTTGAAAATGCCAAAAACCGCTACCAGTCGCTATGACGTCGCTGAACACCTCCGCACTCCTGAGGAAATGGCAGCTTATCTTGAAGCAAGCCTCGAAGAGGCTAACGGTGATGCGGCCTTCATCGCCAAGGCTCTTGGTGACATAGCGCGCGCCAAAGGAATGTCTCAGGTTGCGCGCGATGCGGGCCTTTCCCGTGAAAGCCTGTACAAAGCGCTTTCCGGTGAACGAATCCCAGGCTTCGATACAATCCTCAAAATCGTTGCGGCACTTGGTCTCAAACTGCACGCCGAAGCCCGGTAAACCTTTTCAACGTGTCTGGCCGTTTAGGGTTGACCTAGTGACTGGTTAGAAGTCGATAGGTTGTTACTATTTGCAATCACCAAACTTGATCCTGCCAGTCTTTCTCACTCATTTTCTTGTATTTTCCTCGCAGGCTTTGAGCCATAAATAACAGCCACATCAGAGCAAATGCTAGCCAGCACCCCACAAAGAGTGTCCTCCCGAGGTATTGCAGGAATTGCCATCTGAAATAATATCCTACGAAGAGTGAAGGCCCTGCGATCAGGAGGCCAAACAGGCCGGCCAATATTCCGATGATCCAAGACTTTGGTTTGTCGCGAGGAATAAATGGTTTCTTGTTCTTATCAATTTTCATGGGGTTAACGTCCAACTCGTTATTAGAAGGTTTCCCTATATGAGTCATTTGCTACCTATATGAGGAATTTATGCCCAATATAAGGAAGTGATGATGCTCTCTATACTGAAACTTACAAAAAACCTTCTTTATTCCTTCACAACCCTTTCCATCAACTCCCTGTCCCCCCGTATCAACCCCCACCGCACACGCCAGAGCTTCTGCACTGGGTCCCACTTCGCGCCAACTCCTTTCAGTCGATCTCGCAGTGCTTTCATGGAGAATGGGACCTGTACCAGGACCGTGTCCGTCTCCCGGATTCGCGGCACTCCTTTCCCAGGTCTTTCGTCTACGATAATCTCAGCGGTCTTGATTCGCACGTCCCTGATGGCATCGTACCGATAGCGAACGCATAGAAGAGTGTCCCCGAACCTCTCGACCAGCCGCAGCGTTCCGTTTTCACCGGGTTTCAGGTGCTTGTGCGTCTTCATGTGCTTCAGCATTCCTATCCTCCGGAAATAGGAGCAAAAGGGGACAATAGTTCTCCCCGTTTCGGTAACACGGGGCCTTGAAAATACATAGAATAGAACAAAATTAATCCAAATTAATCACAGCGTAAATGGGCTGTCAAGATAATAAAGTGCATTCTGCTAACTTATTGATAAGTCAAAGTTTGGCCAAATCACAGTGTCGTGAGTTTTGACGCTTTAACCAAATTCAACAATCAGCCTGCCAACAACAAAAAAAGGCCGCCGGAATCACTCCCGGCGGCCTTTTAAGTTCACTATTCACCATTTCACGCCTCAACAACCTTCATCGACCTGATGAACACCGTCTCCAGCGGCACATCGCCCTGCCCTGCCTTGGTACCGGTCTTCACCTGCCTGATGGCGTCCACCACCTCCATCCCTTCGGTCACCTGGCCGAACACGGCATAGCCGAACAGGTCGGGGGTTTTCCCCCGGTTGTCGAGGAAGGCGTTGTCCACGACATTGATGAAGAACTGGGAGGTGGCGCTGTCCACCACCGAGGTCCGGGCCATGGCCAGGGTGCCCCGCTTGTTGGAAAGGCCGTTGGTCGCCTCGTTCTTGATGGCGAACTTGGTTGTCTTCTGCTTCAGGTTCTCGTCCATCCCGCCACCCTGGACCATGAAATTGGCGATCACCCGGTGGAAGATGAGGCCGTCGTAAAACCCTTCCTTCACGTAGGAGAGGAAATTCCGCGCGGATATGGGGGCTTTTTCTTTGAACAGCTCGATTGTTACGTTCCCCATCGAGGTTTCCATGAAGACCCGGGGGTTAGTCTCTTCACTCATTGTGCGCTCCTTTGCGATTTAATATACGTCAGACTGCACTGTCAGATTCTTCTACCACAAAATCCCGCAAAGGAGAAACCTTTTTGACACGGAAGGGGGAGGCGCTTGCAAAGCCGCCCGGTTAGGGTTATTATTTAGTTTCCATCCGGAAAGGGTTCTTTTTCGCCCTGACGGTGTCAATCT
>JBGQLM010000086.1:0-18676 GCA_041500085.1 Geobacteraceae bacterium | reverse complement strand
AGCCGTCATCGATCACCCCCTTAGGCCCGTCTGACCTGAGGGTCTGGTCTTCGAGATTGATTCCCGAAGCACCGATGCTTACAAACGCCTTGACAGTTGCCGCCACTTTCTCCGGAGGACCGAATCCGTCTTCTCCGTCGGCCATAACCGGAATACCGACTGAACGTATGATATCCCGGGTTATCTGCAAGTTCCTCTCAAGACTCAAATCATCCTCGGTTTCGCAGCCGGCAGACAAAGCCATGCCGTATCCCGAACACTGAACAGCCTTGAATCCGGCATTCTCGATCAAGCGAGCACTCAGCGCATCATATGCGTCAGGCATTACAAGAGGGCGCTCCGTTTTAAGAAGAGCGCGTAATTGTTGGCAATTATTCATATTTCATCTCCGTTTTTTTGTCTGCCGAACGCCATAAGCCTGACCGGCTGGGTTTTCTGGCCGGTCGTGGCGCTGGTTAAAAATGTCCGGTCCCGCACTCTAACTAATGTCAGTATTCAATAATTTGATGGCTTCGTCATCATCTTCTATGAAAAAATCAAACCCATGGTATTCATAAGGGATGTGATTTCCTGGAGACCTTGTTTCGTCTGTATAGGAAAAGAATCTGTTAAAATTCCTTCCCAAACTGTAATGGATACTAGCAAGTAAAGAAGCAATTGTCCTATCTCCACCTCTGTAGGCATTTCCATTACTATCGAATCTCGTGAATCTGCCGTCGACGGTGTAGAATCCCTCTTTTGAGACAAACTTCTCGTCGACTTTATCAGACCATACACAACGTAGAATTTCACTATCATTATAAACTAATAGCTTATCCAGAACTGGAAACCCCATTAGTTGTTCTTTTTTCAAATTAGCTTTGTAAAAATCATTAACTTGCTTTCTTATTTTTTTGCCATTGGTTACTTTTCGTCCCGATTTATTTTTGTAAATGTCCCAACCAAGGGCATATAGAGAAGGACGTTTGACAACATCTTGGTGGTGGGATTTATAAAATAATTGACACTCCCGCCACTTATTGCCGAAATCTAAGAAGCTTTCCAAGACGGAGTTTACTTCAGTTGGGCTAATCGCACCTTTGACTTCTATTACAGATCTTACAGATTCTGGTCTCACTACAACAAATTCTTCATCTCTAAAAACAACAGGAAAAGCACTTGAATCGTAAACAATAACGTCACATTGCTTTGATAATATATGTGCCCCCATGTTTAGCGGATCAAAGTCTGGATTATTAACAGACCCTGGATCTGGCTCAGTAGGGAAAAGGACAAAACCTGTCCCGACCTCAAATCTCTTTGGGACGAATTCCGATATAGTTTTACTTAACAGCCTTTCCTTGTATCGACCAACAGAAAGGTAATGAGCGTGTTTAATAATTTGGGAAAGCAGGTTGATTTTCGATGCGAAACTTTCACCTAAGAGAGACGCATACCCTGTCAGATCAGCTACAACCTTTTCTTTACGGTTCATTTGAATGTTCCTAATTTGTTTTTAACATCGTTATTGATCGGTTAGAGAAGTTCCCTATATGAGCAACCGATTACTTACTTACATAGGGAACTTGTTCCTCATATAGGCAACCTCAGAGGTTGCTTTTATAAGTAACTTTTACCATATTTTGACCCGGAAAAGTTCCTGATATAAGGGATCTAATTCCCCTTGGCTCATCCTTACTACCCTCTCTTCGAGCTCCCTGTCACCCCGGATCAGCCCGTATCTCACACGCCAGAGCCTTTCCTCTTGGCCCCACCGGGCTCCGACCGACTTCAGCTTTTCCCGAAGCTGCGGCATGGTCTCCCCCTCAAAACAGATAAAGCCGCCCCATCAGCGTTGAACCTGACAAAAAGCGGCTTCTCTTACACCCAAAGGGCCCGAACCTGCGGCAGCATTCAACCCCTCCAAAGGACGCACGCGCATCCTGACCTCCATATCATTGCATCCATTAATTATAAAAGGGCGTAGCGGGTGATTAATGAGCTCTTATGACACACCTCCAACATTATTGTCAATAACTCTTGTAAATTCAACCCTCCCGGTCCACGAAAGACACGAAAATCACGAAATGTATCTCTTTGAATTGCAAGTACTTCGGCTTTGACAGGACATTTAGCGGTGTATTTTAACTCGTTCTCCATTTTCGTACCTTTCGTGTTGTTCGTGGACATTTTTTCAGTCCTGACTCGCCCCGCCTACTCCCCTTCTTTCCTGGTCTCCCGTCTCAAGTAGTCGAGAATCTCGGCCAGACTCGCCTTGATGATCGCTTCATCCCTGGGGAATTCGTACGGAGACAGTTCGAGTGTCACGGTATCGTTGTAGTCGGTGTTGCGGAGGTGATTGAGAAATCGGGTCAGAGGGAGCATGCCGTGACCGGGGATAAGATGCTCCCGGCCGTGGCCGTAATCGGAGAAGTGGATGTTTCTGATCCTGCCGCTGTTGTAGCAGAGATAGAAGTCGTTGATGAAATTCGCTTTTCCCGATCCCATATGGGTACAGTCGAAGGTCATGAAGAGGTTTCTCTCCTGAATGAAATCGATCATCTGGCCGGTATCCGAGAGAATATGCGGGTTTATTCCGAACTTCCCCACCCACGGCATATTCTCAATGGTCACCATGACGCTCTCTGTACCGATCTCCTTCTGGAAATCGCGAATTCTGTAGAGCCAGCGCCAGTAACCGATCTCCAGCCCCATCCAGGACGGGGGATGGAAATTTACCAGCGGGACCCCGATCTTTTCCGCAAGCTCGACGCATTTCTTGAGCGAGTCCACCTGTGCACCCCACCCGTCAAGCGGCATGAACGGGGCATGAATCGATCGTACAGGGGCACTTTCCTTAAGCTCCTCCAGCAGAAGGAGCGCATTCACCTTCTGGAACTCCTGGTTGATGATCAGCTCTACCCCGTCAAAACCGAGTTCGCTGGCAATGGAAAATACCTTGCGAATCGGAAAGGTATGAAGCGTTCCGCTGGAAAGCGTTATCTTCATTACAACTCGCCCTCGACCAGCTGCTGATGCACAAATCTCTGAAGCGTTGAAATGTCGTCCAGCCCGCCTCTCAGGCGCTCTCTGGAGGCCTCATCGAGAACATCCGGGTTAAGGTATAGGCTGTTGGCGTCACTGCCCTTTTCCAGTTCGATCCTCACCAGCTGCCGCAGGAAATCCTGATAAGCCACGAGCAGCCGATCCGCCAGGGTGACCCCGAGGTTGCCTGCAGCGAGCACTGCCCTCAATCTTTCGACCGTCGACGTCTCGGCTACCCCCTGTGCCACGGCAAGTATCCTTGAAGAGGCTACCAACGGGTCTATCGCGAGCGTCTTGAGGGAAAACTCGCCTTTGTGCCTGCCGCTTCTTTCCGTCTTCAACCGCCCGAACATGCTCAGGGCCAGCGGCATTACCGCAATGTTTTTCGCCAGGTGCCAGAATCTCTCACCCGTGACTTCGTCGGCAAGAAGTTTTCTTGACTGTTTCAGCAACCCTTCGGAGAAAACCGTGTCTCCGCAGAGCAGCCTCAGGTCTGCAGCAGTCTCGAACATCCTGGAGAAAAGCAGCTCGTCACTTTTGCCTCCGGACAGGGAAGAGGCAACATCCCCCCCTTTGAGCGCCGCCGAGACATAGCCCTCCCATTCCGATCCGGAGCCGGACCAGAACAGATTCCCCCCCTTGAACATGCTCCGGTTGATTGCCGGGAAACGGACCGAAAGAATTGCCATGAACCTGAGGGCCAGTTCATCGTAATAACCTCTTTCTTGCGGGCCGCAATCCCGGAACACAAAAAAGAAACTGCTCCTCTCTCCGAGAATCGCTTCCCGCCTGCCAAGCTCTCCGGATACCAGAAGGGCCGAAGAGAGATCCGGGGGGGTACGTCCTTCCTGCTGCAAAAGATGCATGGCATGGGTCAGGGCAGTTGCGACAAGTTTCTCATGGAAAGAGCAGGAGAGCTCATGGATCTCTCTGACGGACGATCGGCATACAAACTGCTCGGCAAGAAGCCGTTCGAACCGTTCCGAACAGCCCTGCAACTCATCGGCAAAGCGGATCGACCCCATTTCGGAGATCAGTTTCCCGATCTCTTGGGCGGAACCTTTGCAGGCCGCTATCTCCAGCTGCAGTTCACCTCTGAGGCTGTACAGAAGTTCAAGGCTCTCCGCTGCACCTCCTCGGGACATCCTTGAGGCAATACTTTTCTGAAACTCTTCGATCAGCGCCTTCGTCCCCTTCGAGGTCATGATGGCACTTACACTCATATCAGCCTCCCTGAAGCATGACTGCATGACCCCGGAATCACTGGATCTCTCCGTGGACCTCATCTGCGAGGAATCTTCTTATCTCTTCGGAAGGCGGCCTGGTGAACCGGGATACGGTTATCATCACCAGGATGACGATAGGCGCACCGCACAGCGCAGAGGCAGTGAGCGGGAACAGGGTATTCACCAGCGGCACGAGATTCCCGAACAGTGGCTGGACGAAAGTGATCAGCAACCCGGTGAGCATCCCCGAGATCACTCCATGCTTGTTCGTGCCGCTCCACCAGATCCCGAGCAGAAAGGCGGGGAAGATCGTGTTTCCTGCCAGCGCGAAGGCAACTGCAGCAATCTCGGCAATGAGACCGGGCGGTTTCAGCGCCCCGAAAAGAACCAGGACGGCAAGAAAAAGGGTCGACCCTTTCGCAATCGACATCCTCTTCGACTCGCTCGCATGGGGGTTGATTATCCGGTAATAGATGTCGTAAGAGACGGATGCGGCACCGGTCATAAGGAGCCCCGCCACCGTAAAGAATGCGGCACTCACGGCCCCTGCGGCAAGCATTCCGACAAGCCAGGAGGGGAGACCGCCCATGACCGCAGCCTTCAGGACGATGATATCGGCCATCTTCTCCGCAATGCCGGGCGGGAGGACCATCCCCGCCCTTGCCTCTAGGAGCCTGCCGAACACGGCATATGCCGGGGCAGACCAGTAGATGAGGGCAATGAAGAAAAGCCCCCAGACAACACTCCAGCGGGCATCACGGACATTGGAGACGGTGTAGAATCTTGACAGGACATGAGGAAGGCCGGCGGTCCCGAACATGAGCGTAAAGCAGAGTGCCGTCCATTGGAAGAGCCCGAAGTGACTGAACGAGCTGGACATATTGATCCCGAATTCGGCAGAAAGGTCGGTCATCGCCCTGCCGTAGCCGAACTGCGGCAGGACCCAGAAGTAGCCGAGCCGGTAGGCAAGGAACATCAGCGGCAGTATGAAGGTCACGATGAGCACGAAATACTGCAGCTTCTGACTCCTGGCGACCCCCATGACCCCGGACAGGACAATGTATGCCATCAGGATCACGGCCCCTATGATGACACCGCGGCTGTAATCCACCCCCAGAAGCCAGGCAAAGACCATTCCTATGCCTTTGAACTGGGCCATGCTGTAGATAAGCGTGATGAGGATGGAGATAACCGCAGAGATGAGCCTGGCTACGGGGGATTCATAACGCTCTCCGATAAAGTCCGGAGCCGTGTATTTTCCGAAACGGCGGAGCTGTCCGGCGAGGAGCACGAGCAGAAGCACATAACCGCCTGTCCAGCCGATCACATAGGCAAGGGCCGAGTATCCGTACAGGTAAACCAGACCGGCGATCCCGAGAAAACTTGCCGCGCTCATCCAGTTGCTGGCGATTGCCGCACCCCCGCCTATTCTCCCGGTGTAGCGCCCGGAAAGGCCGTACTCCGCGCCTTCGCGAGTCTTGTACAGGAGCCCTGCGACGACAAAAAGGAGAAGCACCCCGAACACGATCAGCATCGGGACTGTTTTCTGTCCTTGATCAATCATGGGACCTCTCTCCTTTCCTGCTCCGCCGCTCTGTCAGGCGATCCATGAAGAGGTTGAAGAGCGCGCAGATGATGATGAACCAGAGCGGAAGCATCTGGGCGGTAAACCAGAAGTGAAACGGCAGGTTGAAAAAAGTGAACCCTTCGAGCCAGCTGCGTCCGGCAGGCCCTGCAGAGAGCATGAGCCAGAGCTGGAAACCGAAAACGGCAACCCCCCAGCCGAAAAGGACGGCAAGCATAGCCAGAACCTCGCCCTTCATGACACTTGACTTCGGGCGAAAGAGATTTACGTCAAACTTTCTGTCAAGGCTTTCCATTCAAGGTCCTCCTTTGCCGTTCCTAATACATCACTTATTCCAATAAGCTATCAAGCTGACACCTTACCACCCCTAGCCCCTCCTAAAATAGGAGGGGGACTTTATGCTCCCCTCCTTACAAAGGAGGGGCTTGGGGGTGGTTGGGTTTCGTACCTTCCTGATAGCAACCAGGAATCAAGACTTCATGATTTCACGCAGTACTGACGTCGCATAAGAGCCTTTCGGCAGCATGAACTCAAGGAGCAGTGCCCCATCCTCAACAGTGACGGAAGCCTCTTTCAAAGGCACCCTCAGGGGACGTCGCTCACCTTCGAGACGTAGCCTGCCCGAGCCGCAGAATATCTCGGAAGAAAGGCCTGCAGCTTCAAGGATCGCTGCCTCATCTGCTGCCGCCCTCCCCTGCGGGGCAAGCATCTTCCGCCCGAACATCGGGCCGGTAGCAGAGATCTCGAAAGAAGCAGCCCGTGGGGCGGCCTCGTCCTGATCCTCCACCAGAAAACACGCTCCGTTCAGATGCTTGAAAGCGATATCCCCGGCCTCGACATGATCCAGGGAATCGATCCTGGCGGCCACCGCCCGGTCAAACAGGAAAGACTGGGCCGCAGAAATATAAAGAGAGATAAGCCTCGGGTGGATTGTCTTCACTGCCCGCTCCCAATCGCCGGGCTTGCGGAGAAGGGACTTCAGGACCTCACGCTCGGTGCGGCAGTGCGAAGGAATCAGCTCCGCCGCCTCGGCAAGCAGACCCGCCCGGAACGCTATGATTCCCTTTTGCCAGCGTTCGTCATGAACCAGTTCCGGGCTCCCGATCAAGGCGCTGACAGCTCCTTCGCAATCACTCCGGAGAAGTCCGATCCCGATGTCGGCCGAGTTCCCCTGGCTGCCGTACCGCTGCTCGCCGAAATAGTTGGGGACCCCCCGGCTGCAGAGAACCGAGAGGATGGCCTCCGCTTTTTCAGCAGGCTCTTCCGAGACCTCACGGATCCGGATTTTGAAGCTGTTCCCGGCAAGATGCCCGAGCCTCAATTTGTTGGTATGCCGGGCAGTTGAAAGGACCTTTATCCCGGAAACCTCGACCGCTGCGACCTGTTCGGGAGAAACCCCGGGGATCGAGACCGTCTGCCTCGTAATGCCTCGGGCATCCTTCATCCCGGCATACCCCATATCCCGCTCCGGAATTTCGAGAGCCCTTGAGATCCGGCGCAACATCTCAAGCGTCGTCAGACCTCTCTTCTCGATCAGGGCATACGTATGCTCTCCGCTGCCCGATGCCTCGTAAAGCGGGATCTCGGTCACCTCAAAGTCTTCTGCAGAACTCTTGAAGATGCCACCGGTACCGGGCAATCGCGTAGTGAGATACGGATGCTGCAGTTCAGATCTTACGGTAATGGACAAAATGTATCCTTTTCCCTTCGGCCATGAATTTCATCATGTACTTGGAGCGGTGATAGCCATCCAGGTCGTCCCTGGAAAGATCGGGCAACAGCATGTTCTGAAAACCCTGCTGCTGCGGCATGAACCCGGCGACATCCTCACCGTAGTCCTCGAAATCGGTCGCAAAGTAGAACTCGGCACCGGACATCATATAGCTTTTCAGGAACTCGACGAACGCGCTGTTTACCAGCCGTCTTTTCCTGTGCCGCTTTTTCGGCCAGGGATCAGGACAGTTGATATATACGGCGCAGAGCGAATTTTCAGGGATCTGCTCTGTTATGAATTCCCGTGCTTCCACCCGCAGAACGCGGACATTCGTTATCCCGTGCTTCTCCAGACGCCTGCAGGTCTTGTCGCAACCTTTGTTGTAATAATCGATGGCGATAAAGTTACGTTCCGGAAAGTCGGCTGCCGTCTTAGCGATGAAGTCGCCGATCCCGCAGCCGATTTCGAGCGCCAGCGGGTTTTCATTCCCGAAAATCCTGCTCCAGTCCGTTTTACCTGCCATATCTTCGCCGCGCAGGAAAAGCGGCGAGTTGATTTCAATCATTCTTTGCATGAGAAAGCCCTGTCAGGAATCCGGTTTGTTCGACAAAGTAGCATAAGAGCATTGACTGTTGAAGTATTAATAGGGAAGTTACCGTAAAGTTCCGGATATAATAACATGAATAAATGTTTCCATTCTGCCGCTAATGAGTTATCATTTTCGGCCATAACTATCTGATTCATAACAATAAGGGGGCAGTCAATGATTAAAAGGGTTATCTCTGCGGCATTATTGTCGGTTTTTGCTTTCAGCAGTATGGCGCTGGCAGCTGACGTCAAAATCGGGATCATGCAGGCCCAGGCAGGCGATGCCAGGAAATACCAGCCATTGCTCGACTATCTGTCAAAAAAAGGTCTTGCTGCCTCGTTTGTTACCGCGAACACCTATCCTGCCGCAGCTGACATGTTCGCCAAAGGCCAGGTTGATGCCATGTTCAGCGGCTCAGGTATCGCTGGCGCCATGATAATCAAGGAAGTTGCAGAGCCTCTCGTCCGCCCGGTCAACCAGGACGGCACCAGCACCTATTCGGCAGCGATCGTTGTCAAGAAGGGCGGGGCAAAATTCAACGGTTCCAACGACTACTTTGCCGGGAAAAAGGTAATATTCACCTCTCTCGCATCTTCAGGCGAATTCTACTACCGTTCGCTTGGACCTTCCAAAGCGAAAGAGCTGATGCAGGCTGCTTCGCACGGCGCAGCACTGGATGCCGTCAGCCGCGGACAGGCTGATATAGCCATTGTAAAGAACCGGGTCTGGGACAAGGAGAAGGCAAAGTATGCCGATCTTGAGCTGGTCGGCAGAGACAACGGAGAAAATCCGGACAACACCCTGATCATCTCCAGGAAACTTGCCAAAGCCACGGCAGACAAACTCTCGGCAGCCCTCCTCGGGCTCGGAAGCGACTCATCTGCTGAAGCTAAGGCAGTCAAGGAGTCCATGAAGATTACCAAGTTCGTCAAGACCACCGCAAACGACTTCAAATCGACCAATACACTGCTGAAAAAGGCAGGGGTCAACAAATCATTCGCCTTCAAGTACTGAAAAATCAGTTTCCCCCCTTCGGAGTTCAACCGAGGGGGGGCGCAAGATCCTCCGGGGAGTTAATCATTCATGCTTAAAAGGCTTTTTACGGTCCGTTCCATACGGGGCAGATTCCTGATTCTGACAACCCTGCTTATTCTGATTCTCTTCGGAGGACTCGGCGTCTTTATCGCCTACCAGAACACCTCTGAAATCAGGAAAGCGCTCGATTCCAAAGCAGGTTCGGTCGCCGATCTTGCCAGTCTCAGCGGTGCCGAGCATCTGGCAAACTTCAACTTCATCGGACTTGACAACCTTGTACAGGATATCCTCAAGGACCAGGAAGTAAGCTTTGCCGGATTTTACAACGAGAAAAAGGAGTTGGTCACAAAGAGTCCGGTACCGGCATCAACCTCATCTCTGAAGATCGTCGAGCGCGGCCTGAAGTCAGCTGACGGCACTGCCAACCTCGGCACTCTCAAAATCGGCTACAGGACAGACTCTATCTCAAGGACGCTGAGAAAATCCGTTCTGCTGGTTGCCGTCGGAACCCTGCTGACGATCATCCTCTTCTCTGTGGGGATAAGCCTTGCGGCGGAACGGATCATCCTGCGGCCGATAGGCAGGCTGAGCAGAATCATCGAACATGTTTCCGGCGGAGATCTCTCCGGGCAGCTTGAAACCATATCGAATGACGAACTTGGAGACCTTGCCATAGCGCTTAACACCATGATCGGCAATCTCAACCATATGGTCAGCCAGGTGAATGGCGCAGCTGACGAGTTGAACGGTATCACCGGAAATCTCCTCTCGGCTTCCGGTAAAGTGGTTGATGCCGCAAAGCTTCAATCTGAAGGGGTAAGCAGCACATCATCTGCAGTAACGGAGATAAACGCCTCGATAAAAGGGGTTAACGAGAGCATAGAGAGTCTCTCGATCTCTGCTACAGAAAGCTCCTCCTCAATCCTTGAAATGACTTCAAGCGTCGAAGAAGTTGCCATGAATACGGAGACCCTTGCCCAGTCAGTCGCAGATGTAAGCTCTTCGGTAAATCAGATGGCAGCATCGATCAAACAGATTAATCTTAGTATCAGGAACCTTATGGAGGCCGCAAACAGTACGTCATCCTCCGTAATGGAGATGGATTATTCAATCCGTCAGGTCGAGAAGAACACTGCCGATGCTTCGCAGATTTCGGAAGCGGTCCGTGAAGATGCCGAAATCGGCCGGGCGGCTCTTGAAGAGTCAATCGCCGGCATCCATGAGATCAAGCGCTCGTCAGAAATCACTTTCGAAGCGATCAACTCGCTCTCCGGAAAAACAGCTGATATCGGCGCGATCCTCTCGGTTATCGATGATGTGGCGGAGCAGACAAACCTGCTTGCCCTCAACGCGGCGATCATCGCAGCGCAGGCTGGCGAACAGGGCAAAGGCTTTGCTGTTGTCGCCGACGAAATCAAGCAGCTGGCAGAAAGAACAAGGAGTTCGACCAAGGAGATAACAGGGGTCATAAAGGGGCTGCAGGACGAGACCGGAAGAGCTGTAGCAGCTATCCGAAGCGCCGAAAAGAGCATCATTAACGGCGAGATACTCGCAGACAGATCCGGTACGGCTCTGAACAAGATTTTCGAAGGGATTCAGAAAGCCACGGGTCAGATGAAGGAGATTGCCAAAGCAACCATGGAGCAGAGTAAAGGGAGCCAGCAGATTCGCGATGCCGTCGATCAGGTTTCCCATATGGTGAGTCAGATAGACACTGCGACAAGAGAGCAGGCTCAGGGAAGCGATCTCATCATCACCTCTACCGAGAAGATGAAGGATATCACGACCCAGGTCAGAAACGCCGCACAGGAGCAGAGCAAAGTCGGCAAATTCATAGCAATGTCCACGGAATCGATAACCGGGATGATAAACCAGATCAGACGCGCCTGCCTTGAACAGGCAAAGGGGAGCGAGATGATCGCCGCTTCCGTAGAGGACATTGAATCATCTTCAACGATCAATCTTGATGCAACAAGAATGATGGATGATTCGGTCACAAAGCTTTTCGAACAGATTGATACGCTGAAAAAAGAGATGCAGGCTTTCCGGACATGACAAGGTTCTAGCGTCGCCCAAGCAGCTGCCTGCGGTCCTCTAAACCAGAGCGCCAGTGCAGCTCGACCCCTCTCCGGCGGTGCAGCAGTAGCAGTGCTGGGCAAGCAGGATCTTTTTCCCGTTCAGGTTTTCACTCTCCAGCTCTGAAATGGTTATTTCGGACCCGTCTTCGGCCATAACCGGCATCTGCAGCGCCTGGTTGAAATCGCAGTTATAGATTTTCCCCTGCCAGTCGACGCTCAGCAACGTGCGGCACATGATACTGCCGGCAGCCTCGGGATTGAACCGTCCTGCCAAAAGGGCCAGATAATCGGAATATTCTCCGTCGGCATCGAGATGCTCCTTGAAGCGACCGATGGGTGCATTGGTGATCGTGAAAAGATTGTTGAAAGCAATCCCGTGGCTGTTCAGGAGTTGTTCCTTGTAGGCTGTTTCCAGCTCGCTCTGTGAACCTGGAACAAAATTCCCTCCCGGATTGTAAACCAGATCCAGTTCCAGCTCGGTTCCATAGCCCAGCATGTTCAGCTGTTTCAGGACCTGAACGCTCTTCTGGTAAACCCCTTTACCCCGTTGCCGCTCGACATTACTCTCCAGATAACAGGGAAGAGAACCGATGACGATCAGCCCCTGGTCACGGCAAAAACCGGGCAGCCACTCCCAGCCCTCCTCGGCCATGATCGCCAGATTGCTCCGCAGCAGCCGGCGCAGGGCCAGCCCCTCTGTCAGCTCGATGAAATGACGGAACTCCGGATTCATCTCCGGGCAGCCGCCGGTGATATCGAGGGTCAGGCCTGGGTGCCGGCCGATGAACCGGGCTATCTTCTCCATGACCTCCGGCCCCATGACCTCCGTACCGCGATTTGAGGCGCCCACATGGCAGTGGGCACAGTGCAGGTTGCACAGGTTGCCAAGGTTGACCTGCAGGGTCTGCAGTCTTGCAAAGGTTTCGTACTCGGGATTCACCGCCTGCAGCCGCTGTTGAAAAGATGCTACCATGGTCTGTCTCTACCCCTTTTTTGCTTTTAATTTACTGTACAGCACCGGCAGCAGGGCAAACAGCCCCAGCAGCGCAAACGAGCCGAGGACCCGCGGCGAAGCGATACCGCCAGACGAATCGATGGTGGCCAGACTCGCTCCGGCATTCACATAAACGAACCCGCCGGGAATGATGCCGAGCATCGTGCCCAAGAAAAAGGTCCGCAGCGGCAGGCGCGTCAGACCGGCGGCCAGATTGATCAGGAAGAACGGGAACACCGGCACCAGCCGCAGAAACAGCAGGTAGTTGAAACCGCGGGCTTCCAGCTCCCGGTTCATCCCTTCCAGCTTGCTGCCGAACCGGTTCAGGACCGCATCACGAAGCAGATAGCGGGTCACCAGGAAGGCCAAGGTCGCGCCGATGGTCGCGGCAATGATTGCATAGAGTGTCCCTAGAATCGAGCCGAAAATGGCCCCGGCTGCCAGCGACAGGATTGCTGCTCCGGGCAGGGAAAGGGCGGTCTGGATGATATAGACCGCCATGAATCCGGTAACCATGGCTACCCTATGGCCGGCATAATAGTCAAGCAGGTTCTGGCGGTTTGCCTTGAGAGCTTCCAGGGTCAGGAAACGCTGCAGATCATACCGGAAAAAAATTGCGACTGCGACAGTTCCGGCAAGCAGGATAAGGACTTTCTTCCCATACGCGGGTCTCATCAAAACAGCGGCCCGTGGAAGTCGATGACAATGGCCGAGCAGTCGTCCTCAGGCATCCTGGCGGCACCGAAATCCAGATGGGCCTTGAAAAGCAGTTCGAGAAACTCCTGGTAATCGGCGTCGACACCGCTCAGCAGCACTTTTTTTAAGCGGTCGAGGCCGAACAGCTCGCCTTGCGGGTTGGCCGTTTCGATGATGCCGTCTGTATAGAGCAGCAGGCGATCGTTTTTCGTCAGGCTGAACGTCTGCAGGTGCATCTCCGGTGCTTCGAAGAAGCCTATTGGCGGGCCCGTTGAGGAGAGTTCAGTAACGACCCCATCCCGGAGCACCAGTCCCGGCACCTGACCGGCATTCACATAGTGCATGTTGAGCGTTTCCGGACTGATGATGCCGTAGAACAGCGATGAAGAAAAATACTGGTCAATGGTTTGCGAGCGGCGGGCAAAATCGATGAGAAAAGTGTTGACCTGCTGCGCCAGCTCCAGAGGGTTGCAGGCACCCATAGCGGCCCGATGGATGAAGCCGTAGATGAGCGACATGACCACCGACGCATGCAGACCGTGGCCGGTCACATCGCCGATGAACAGCGACTGGCACTCATCGGGCATGGTGATGAAATCGAAATAGTCGCCGCCGAGACCTGCCGCCATCCTGTTTTTGATGCCGATACAGCACCAGGTGCAGACCGGCGAACTCTTGGGCAGGAGAAGCTGCTGAACCTTCTCGGCCAGCTCATATTCCGGACCGTCAATTTCGACATTTCCGTTGCCATTCTTGACGATGGGAACTCCAACCGTCTTCGGGTAACCTGTAAGCATCTCATCTGCGGATTTCATAGCGCTCACCTCTTCTGTTTGCCACCGATACCGGATCTTCCGGGAACATAAGTTCTGTAAATGTACCACGACTTTGCCGCTCTTTCAAACTCCTACACCCGGATGGTCCGATAGCTTGACCCATCAGCAGTCGATCAACATCATAAAATAAAAAAAGCCGTGAAGCCTTTTATGTGGCTTCACGGCATTTTGATCATTCAATTGCCTATCCAGGGCTGCCCCCGCTGATGCAGAAGGCAGCGGTTTTTACAGCTATTTGCCGCCATGTGATGCGGTTTCAACTTCGGTTGTAGTGGTGGTAACTGAAGTGTTAATTTGTCCACCCACCGTGTGCATGATTTCGGATTCCGTCTTGGGATGATCTTCGGTCGACAGGCTCCCGCCGGTCTGGCTCTTGACCAGATCCGTAACTTCCTTGCACCCACTGCTTATAGAAGCAACCATGGTGGTGACTTGACCAGCGGCTACATTATTATTTGTCAGGGCTGTTCCCGCGGCCGCGGAAAGTGTGTCGGCAAGTTTTTGCGTATCGGTTATCTCCGCAGCAGTTTTTGTTGCGAGCGCCTTGCCCATTTCCGCAGCAGCAGCCTTCGCTACTGTGACTGACGTGGCCTTCTGGACGCTCAACAAGGCCGATTCTACGCCCTTGCTGAGAGCTATGACCGCGGGGGTCGCGTTTTCGATCAGGATATCATCATTGGCGCCTGCAGCGTCCTTCAGCCCCAATGTGCCCATAACGGTTTTCAAGCTGCCTTTCTGCGCGTCCGGTGTCATTGCCGTCAGCGTCGTCATCGCTGTTACGTTCTTGGTTGCAGTGGCGCCGGTAATTGCGGGGAGATCGGAAACCAGCAGACCCGCAGGAAGATTGGTGGTCGTATCTGTTCCACCCTCGCTGACGATCTTGGCAGTAGTGCCTGCCGCTTTCAATGCCGTAGCCTGCTCGGCGGTCAGATCCAGTTTAAACTTGCCGTCAGCGACTGTTGCAAGCGCGGCAGGCTCTCCGGCATCCTTCACGCCGTTGCCGTTCAGGTCGAGAAACACCGTGGACCCTGCGATATTACCCTGCTGGACCTGTCCGGTGATGGTGACAGGCTTCTGGAGTGAAGTGGCCGAATCAATAGTGTCTAATGAGTCCCCGTTCCCGCCGCAGGCGGCCAGGGTAAGGGTGACGGTACATAGTGAGAGAATTTTCGTTATCTGGTTCATGGGAAGCTCCTTTTGGTTGTATTTCCTCCGATTGGAAAGGAGGCTTGTTGGGTCTTAAAGCGGTTACTTTGTCATTTTTTCGGGATACATTCAATTCCTATTTAAATTGCAAGTTTCGTTCCAAACATCAAATTACTCAAAAAGTCAGTATGTTACGCCAGATTATGCAGACGCGATGGATGTCAAATATTTTTCCATGCATTTCGCACATATGATGCTACAGCACCTTGAAACCGCTCCGAATCGGAGTTGAGGGGGTATCAGAGGATTATCTCAGCTGTAAAGTAATTGACAGGGGATTTGTCGCGTCGTCGTGTGAGTAACTGCCGTTTTGTGGTTCAGATGAAATGGGAAGTATCCCTGGTTATTTTAGTTGTGAATCTTGCGGCAGATCAGAATGACTTATTCCAGGTAAGGATCAGAGCGCTTCCCGGCTTACCGTTGCGAATGAACCCGGAATCCCATGAATAGCCGAGATACACCGTGGAATCCCAGAGGAAACCGGTATCCACACCAACAGTCGATGCCGCCCCGGAAGTGCTTTTGAACAGAAACTGGTTGGTTTCCGTAACAGCTGCCCGGTTCGCCCAGAAGAAGGTCTCACGCAGGTGGAAGTAGAGAAAAAAAGCCAGTTCGCGCCGGTATTGCAGGACCGCCAGTGCATAATCGGATACCAGGACCTGGTTGAACATGGTGCCGGGATAATCGGGGCGGCTCAGGTCGTACGATTCGCCGGGAAGCGGGCCGCCGCCGATCGTGATGGCATTGTAGCGGTCGGCGCTCTTCTGTTGAGTAAAGCCACCGTGCAGGCTGAAGAGAATCCGGTTCTTCTCCGAAAGCCCCGGGATCTCGCCGACACCCATGAAGTAACCGTTAATCTGGAGGTAGTTCCGTGTATCCCCCTTGCTGAAAACGGCATCCGGGATGGTGCCGAAATCTGCCCATCTGTCCCGGTGCAGGTAATCCAGGTCGAATCCGGCGGCCGTCCCCCTGTGGGGGAGTTCCAAAAGATTCCGGCGCATTCCGTCATAACGGCCTCGCATTTTCACGCCATACAGCATGGTATCGGGCGGCAGCACCAGGTTTGGCCCCGTGTCACTCGTCCGCTTGGCATAAAAATACCCGACCTTGCCGAGCAGTTGGAGACTCAGGTCGTTGTCAATCTCGAAGGGAGCCACCCTGTAGCGCAGTCCCGGACCCACCGAGGCCATCAGTGTCCCCCATTCAGCATCGGACGAACTGATCTCCTTGTTGTCAACCACTTCCCGCTGGCCGCCCGGCAGCGTGTTGTTCTCGAAACGCGTGACGAGTTCCAGGTTGCCGAAGCTCCTGTCATACTCCAGATCATTTTCGAAGATAGATATTACGTCGCGTGTCCTCGACTTTTCCCACATGCGCGTCAGATAAATAGCACTTATCGGGGTCCAGGAGCTGGTGCCCTGCCGGGGAAAGTAGAGTTCTCCCCCCAGAACCAGTGCCGTCACGTGCCCGCGGTCCCGGACGGGAATGTCCAGCGATCTGCCCATGATGACGGTGTGTAACGGCTCTCCGGCGAGCGGCGTGTGATACTGCGCTTCTCCTGGGGCGGCTACCCCTGTTTCAGCCTGTGCAGCAGGCTCCGAGGCCGTCTGGTCTGCAAGGGCAGTTCCGGGTATCGCCAGGACGGGGCTGAAGGTAGCGCCGACAAGGATCAGGAATATGATAAAAGAGCATTTGGTACTTTTCATCTGATCATTATAACTAAAACGGGAGACTTGACCAGACTGTCGTGGCGTCAAAACTGATCATCCTGTGGGGAATGGCTAAACGCTGTGCGACCGGGCGCCGGGCTTTTGGAAGGCGATCTCAATACTTGGCAGTTGGTGGATAAACGGGCCCTTCGCGCACTTCCAGGCACGGCACGCAGTACCGGGTGTAAGGAACCAGCCGCAGACGCTCCAGCTCGATCTCCGTGCCGCAGTCGTCGCATACGCCGTAGGTTCCCGCTTCGAGTCTGCGGATGACGTCATCGATCAGGGTCAGTTCCTGGCGGTGGATATCGGCGATCGAGAGTCCAACATCTTCAATGAGGTCGGCCACCCCCTGGTCTCCCACGTCCAGCACCGTTTCATACTGGGCATGATGGTCCTCTCCCAGCCTCCCGAAGTATTCCTTTCGCAGCTCGTTCCAGAGCCGCTGTTTGTGCTTCAGCAGCAGTTCCCTGAGCTCTTGTTCACGTTCCGTAGCGATCGTTTTCATACACCACCCCCTGACTTGCTTCCAGCACGCAACCGTTTCTACTTACATTGTATACTTGCCGGGAAAGGGTTGCAATCGGCGGAAATTGCCGGGTAAACGTTACGAGGCAGGGAAAGACGTGCGTTCTGCGCCAAGAACGACGCGGTCGCCTTCGGCCGCGACGGTGTGGGCGTGATGCTCGATCAGGTCGTAGAGACGCTGGTGACTGGCTACGAGAGCAGGTTCGGCGGTCTTGCGGCCGAAGTATGCCCCCGGGTTGCTGAAGGCCGCGATTACCAATTGGTCGTCGAAGATTGCGAATTCGAGGGAACTGGTAGTGTTCCGGCTACGCATATCGTTCGCCGTCGGCAGTTCATTGCGATAGGCGATGCGCACATCAATGCCATCCCGAATCTGGGAGAGGAGGACCTTCTGCACAGTCGCATCCGCCAGACCTTCCTTGTCGAGAACGAAGACGCGCGTAATCAGCACCCCACGGGCAAGCGCCCGCAGATTGGCCTGGTAGTAATTGATGAGTGTCCCGCGGCTGTCCCAGCCCTCGGTGACCGGGTTGACCGCCTTGACCCGGCGATGGCTCTCATCCATGTAATTTGACCCTTTCATGTAGAACTCCGTCTCGTCGAATGGTACGTACCCCTGCTGCAGGAGCGCCAGGATATTTCTCGTTCCGGCCATGATTTCATGAGCCTTGGTCTGGCATTCGGAATCGGTCATCCTGGCGATGGCAAAGGTGATTTCATGGGCGTAGTCATACTTGTCGAGGATCTTTTCCCGCGCTTGCGAAATATCTTCCCGCAGGAGATACGTGGCCAGCGACAAGAGGCTGCCGACCCCGAAGATGATGTAGGCCGCTTCCTCATGGTGAAGTACCAAGTGGAAGAAGATCGCCAGACCCGAGCCGGCGACGAATTCGATAAATACGGCCATATCATGAATTCTCTTGTTCATGGTTTGCCCTCATGTTGATGAAAGTCAAGCTGATGCTGCCGTTTAGAGGTTTAAAGAGGGACCCCGGATCAGACGGTCTGCCTTGAACTCCCGAGCTCGTCGAGCAGCGCGCCGAGCGCCGCGGCTCCGGTGACCGGCGGCCGGCAGGCGCCCTTGGCGCAGACATAGGCAGTGGGGAGGCCGCCTACGGCCGGGTAGCCTCCGGCTTCGTCGCCGTAGCGAAGGGCCAGGTTCGGCAGAAAGCGCCGATGAACGGCGTGCAGCAGCTCGCCCAGCTTGCCCCTTTTCCCTGCGAGGGTAATAGTCATCTCCGGCCCCGAGTAATAGTCGGCAGCTGCGAGAAGATTTAGGGAGGAGACCGGCTGCCCGGCGACATCCCCCATGAAGGCCCGGACAATGACCTCTCCCGCCCTGAGAAATCCGTCATTATCCGTAATCCGGCCGAGGCGGAACAGGTCGAAGGCCGCAACGCTGTTGCCCGACGGGAGTACCCCGTCGCGGATGCTCTGCTGCCTGACGAGCAGCTGT
>JBGQLM010000085.1:0-18897 GCA_041500085.1 Geobacteraceae bacterium | reverse complement strand
GAAAATCAGAAAAAGATTGCAGGATGACAAGCTGCTTTAAGCTCATCCCGGACCAGCACCATTGAACCGCCTCAGGGATTCTGTGACATCCATGAAAAGTCCGGGCAACCGTCATGTGGCTGCTTTCATTCTTCTGATACTGGCTGCCGTACTCGTGTATGCCCGCATTCTCGGCCATGATTTCATGGCCACGTGGGATGATGATGCGTACGTCACGGCTAACGAGGCGATTCGTGGCTTCTCAGTTGCCCACATTCGCCAGGCGTTTACAAATTTTTACGTGGGAAATTATGCGCCGGTCCATATCCTCTCCTACATGCTTGATTACACGGTTTGGGGGCTGAATCCGCGGGGTTTTCACCTGACGGACATTCTGCTCCATGCCGGCAATGGCATCCTGCTCTACATAATAATGCTCCAGCTGGGAGCTGACAGACGAGCAGCTCTTATTGGCGGGCTCATCTTTATCTGTCATCCGGTGCAGGTCGAAGCGGTTGCCTGGATATCACAACGTAAGACCCTCCTCTCTACATTCTTCATGCTTGTTTCATGGAACTGCTATAACGGCTGGCGGTCAAGCAATTCCCGGTCGGCGAGCAAGCTGCACTATATATCCTCTCTGGCGGCATTCGTTTTGTCGCTGCTGGCCAAGGCTACAACTGTAATCCTGCCATTGATTCTTCTTGCAGAAAGTGTTCGACCGGCAAGTGATGATGAAGAATCGCGGTACAAGCTGTACCCAATCCTCCCTTATATCCTCTCTGCAGCAGCCATGGTAGCTATTACCCTTATCAGCCAGTCCCCTGAAAATGGAGGAGGCAGAGCGCCGTTTCATGGGGGCTCGGTCTGGACGACGATTCTTACCATGTTGCCGGTTTATTGCACTTATCTCCGGATGCTTGTTTTTCCGTATGGGCTGAGCGCGGAGTACGAGGTGCCGGTACGGCTAAGCCCGGATTTGACGGTTCTGGCCGCATTTCTTGTCCTGTTGCTGTTTTTTTATGGCGGACTGTTGCTCTACCGAAAAAAAAGCAGGCTGTTTTTCTGGGGTCTGCTTTTTACGATCGGCTTTCTTCCGGTCTCGCAAATAGTTCCCATCGTTACGCCAATGAACGACCGCTACTTTTACCTGCCGCTGCTGGGGGCAGCCGGTTTCTTCGGCATTCTCATTGGGGATCTGATTGAAAGATTCCGGGGCGGCAGACAAACGGCAATAAAAGTGCTGACGGTTATTCTTATAGTTACCCTGGCCGGCCTTTCCTGGCAAAGGGCGGCGGTCTGGAAAAATGGCGTAACTCTTTGGCGGGATGTTGTTGCCCATGCTCCTCTGAATTATGAGGCGTGGGACAGCCTTGGCTCTTCCTATATTGAAACGGGAGAAGAAGCCCTCGCTTTGCAGGCATACAAAAGGGCGCTGGCACTAAGTCCGACGTATGCGCTTTCTCTGAAAAACATTGGTGTTCTCTACCTGAAACGTGGTGAAACTGAACCGGGCCGGCAGAACTTTCTGCGACTTGTCAGGGCGCAGCCGAGAAATGCCGAGGCATTTGAATTTCTTGGTTTGGCTATGAAAATAGAGGGAAATCTGCCCGGCGCGGAGCAGGCCTTGAGCCAGTCGTTGAAGCTTGATCCGCGGCGTTCTTCCGTACTGATTCTTCTGGCGCAGCTTTATGTGGCGAAAGGAGATTTTGTTCAGGCCAGGGAATTTCTGCTGCGGGCGCAGCAATATGAGGGGCCGACTGTGGATAACGAGACTGGACTGGCAACGGTTGAGGCCGGTCTGGGGAATGTGGGAAAAGCTCTTGCACATCTGGATTATGTGTTACGCGCCAAGCCAGGCGTTATTGCTGACATACAGAAGGACCCGGCTTTCGCAAGGTTGAGGTCAACCAGGCAATATCAGGCGCTTCTGGAGCGGTACGGGGCGGCGTCAGGCAGAGGCATGCGAAACAATGAATAACCGTTCAGGCTATGGCAACCGGTCATTTAAAAAAGGGTGTAGATGAACGGGGCAATGGCCGTACCGCTGGTGAAGGCGAGCAGCAGGCCGAAGAGGAGCAGGGTGATCAGCATCGGCAGCAGCCAGAATTTCTTCCGCGTGCGGAGATATTCCCATATTTCAAGCAGAAAATCCATGTAATGCTCTTTTCCTTCCAGATACCGGACGATTCCCTGTCGACAGGAAAGTCCGTCACTGCAGGCGGTCATTAACTGAAAAACTTCGAGTATTCTATAGTAAGCGGGTGCGTTCAGACAAATGATTTCAATTCCTCGTTGCAGATAATGTCCGTTGTGCAGTAGGGTAAATCATGCGATATTATTCAAATAATCAGTCAGCCAAAGAGCAGTCATGAAAATTACCCTCATATCCCCTCCCTTCGGCGAGAAGGGGCAGAAATCCAAGGGGCTCCCCATTGCTCCTCCGGTGCTGGAGTACCTTGCCGGTCTTACCCTTCAGCTCCGTCCCGAGGTCGAGGTGGCGCTGATCGATGGCAACAAGGAGGAGGTTGTCCTTGAAGAGCTGGATGCCGACCTGATCGGCTTCACCGTCCTCACCCCCCAGGCTCCCTGGGTCTACCGGACGGCGGACCGGTTGCGGGCCATGGGGAAGCAGGTGCTCCTCGGTGGCATCCATGTTTCTGCCCTCCCTGACGAGGCGGCTCTGCACGCCGACGCCATCGTTCTCGGCGAGGCGGAGGAGATCTGGGGCGGGCTTCTCGATGATGCCGTAAGAAGGGAGCTCAAGCCGGTTTACCAGGGCGGTTTTCCCGATCTTAAAGGTCTTCCCCGGCCAATCACCAATCTCTGGAACACCAATTACGTCTACGGTTATTTCCAGACCTCGCGCGGCTGTCCCCATCGCTGCACCTTCTGCTCGGTGCATGAATTCTTTGGCGGCACCGTCCGGGTTCGCCCCATCGATGAGGTGGTGGCTGAGATTGCTGCCAGCAAGCGCCGGCTCTTCTGGGGGATCGATGACAACGTCTGGGGAGTGAGCATGAACTACACCATCGACCTTTACCGGGAGATGGGCAACAGTCTGCGAGGCAAATCCTGGTTCGGCTCCGGCGACCTGGTCTCCGTTGATCACCCCCGGTCAAAAGAGCTTCTCACCAATGCCCGCCGGGCCGGACTGACAGCGGTCCTGGTCGGCTGGGAGTCCAACAATATCGGCAGCCTGGAGGAGTACAAGGCCACCAGCAAGCAGGGGCGGCAGCGGCGCGATGCCATCAAAAAGATCCGTGACCACGGCATCGAGGTGATGCTCTTTATCATGATCGGCGGCCGCCAGGACCGGGTCGAGGATTACGAGGGGATTCTGCGACTCTGCGACGAGCTGAAGGTCTCGGCCCATCCGGTCATGACCACCCCCTTTCCCGGGACGCAGCTGTACGAGCTTTACAAGCTGCACCTGGTGCCGGGGCTGGACTGGGACATGTTCGACGGCAATCATGCCGTCTTTACCCACGACGATCCGGCCATGAGCATCGACTTCCGGGAGGATGCCATAGTGAAGCTCCGGGCGGAGCTGTTCACCCTGCCGCGCATTCTGTCGCGGATTCCGCAGATATCCTGGCGAGGTTTCCCCATGTCCCACATCACCTCGTGGATGATTCAATATCCCCAGGGAAGAGCATTCAAGCAGTTTGCCAAGGAGCGCGCCCTTTCCGCAATATCTGCGTAAGTCTTCGGAGTCACTTGTGCGGCGTAGCGGTGTTTATGCCCCTTGGGTACTACGCCTCCGCGCGCCTCCTCGACAGCCTTGATCTTGCGAAAAAATCGCGCTCCTGCACCGGAATTTCAGAGGAGAACTTCAAATGCAGATTTCACCCGGGCTCGGCGTGGCCATTATGATGAACAATTATTTCCACGATGTGGCGACCGCCCTGCTGGCGGCCAGCGCCTTTACCCTCCATGCCATAGTCCGTATTCAGGCGGTCATGGACAGTCCAGTCGCGACGCTGTTTTTCCTTAAAACCCATGCCCTGATGGTGAAATTTTTCCGCTTTGCTTTCTGGTGGATCATCATCGGCGGCATTCCGCGCACGATCTTCTACACCAGTTTCGAGTGGGCCAATGCTGCTGACAAGCTGCAGGTGCCGGCCTTGATGGTCAAGCATCTCCTGATGTTCGTGCTGGTTGTCTGGGGCATTATTGCCTGGCGTCGCCTGAAGCGCAAGGTGGCCAGTCTCCGCGCTACTCTTCCTGCCGAGATGCTGGCGACTTTGGACCACTGAAAAAATATGCTTTCCCGCATCATTCGCCGATCTCTGCTGAAACGCCCGAAACCGGTGGCGCTCATGCTTGTTTCCATCATTCTCGGGAGCGCCGTGGCTACGGCTTTCCTCGGAATTCAGCGGGAAATATCCGGCAAGATGGCCCTGGAGCTGCGCCGCTACGGGGCCAACATCCTGCTGGAGCCGGTGGCCGGAGATGGCACCTATATGGCTGTGCAGGAGCTGGCAAAGATCAAAACGGTCTTCTGGAAGCATAATATCGTCGGTTTTGCCCCTTACCTGTTCGGTGTTGTCGAGTTTGCGGCTGATGGCAAACGGGAAAAAGGGGTGCTCGCCGGGACCTGGTTCGAGCGCTCCCTGGAGGTTGAGGGGGAGGATTCGACCGTGCAGGGGGTCAAGGTGATTGCCCCCTGGTGGTCCGTTGCCGGCGGCTGGCCCGCTGCAGAGGACGAGGCGGTCATCGGTACAGCCCTGGCCCGGCGTCTGGCGCTCACAGCCGGGGGGACGGTGCGGGTTATGTACCACGGCAGGGAGATGCCATTGCGCATTGTCGGAGTGGTGACAACCGGCGGTTACGAGGAGGAGCAGCTTTTTGCTCCGCTGATGACGGCCCAGCGCTTTCTGGGCCAGCCGGGAGCGGTGTCACGGGTACTGGTGAGCGCCCTCACGGTTCCCATGGACGATTTCGGCAGGAAGGATCCTGCTGCCATGACCAAAGATGAATATGAGAAGTGGTACTGTACCGCCTATGTCACTTCGGTGGCAAAGAACCTGGAAGAGGCGGTTACGGGGAGCAGGGCCAAGCCTGTCTGGCAGATTGCCGGAGCGGAAGGGGCACTCCTTGGCAAGCTGAACGGGGTAATGCTCCTGCTGACAGTGCTGGCATTAACTGCAGCTGCAATAGGCGTTGGCACCTCTCTTCTCGCTTCCATGGCCGAGAGGCAGAAGGATATAGCCCTGATGAAAACTCTTGGTGCTGATCGCCTCCAGGTTACGGCCATCTTTATGGGAGAGACCCTGTTTGTCGCCCTGATCGGCGGATTCTGCGGCTACCTGCTCGGCGACCGGCTGGCGGAGCTGATCAGCAGGTCGGTCTTTGCTTCATCTCTCGAAACCCCTCTCTGGCTCCTGCCGATAGCACTTGCCGTCTCTCTCCTGGTTGCTGCCCTGGGCGGCATTCTCCCTCTGCGGCGCGCGTTCCTGGTGGAGCCGGTCAAGGTACTGAAAGGCTGACATGCACCGCTGGCGCTGGCTCATGCATATCGTACTGAAATCTCTTGCCTACCGGCAGGGCAGATCCCTCTTGCTCTTGGGGGTGCTCGCCATGGCAGCCAGCCTGGTAACCTCACTCGGCATCGTCTCCTCTGCCATGGGGCTGCGAGTGGCCGAAGAGGTCAGAAAATACGGCGCCAATCTGGTGGTCCTGCCTGCAGCGGCCCGCATTGAAGTGGGGAGCGGCGGCCTGGACTTCGGAACCATTACCGAGCCGGCTTACCTGCCCCAGGACGCGCTGCTGCGGGTCGTCGGTAACGAAGGAGTTACGGAGTACTCTCTTCACCTGCGGGGGCACCTCAAGGCGGGTGCTCTGGAGATGCCTGCCGAGGGGGTGGACTTTGCGGTTATCCGGAGGCTCTACCCCTGGTGGCAGCTGCAGGGCGGATGGCCGGGAGCTGACGAGGCTGTTATCGGCATTGACCTGGCGGCGCGGCTCAAGCTGAAAGCGGGAGACCGCATCCGTGCGGCCGGGACTGCCGGCGCCCGTGAGTTCCGGGTGGCCGGAGTGGTAAGCACCGGCGGGGAGGAGGACAAGCTTCTCTTTATCCCCCTTGCCAGGATGCAGGAGGCGCTTGGAGTCGGCTCCAGCGTCAGCCAGGCGCGACTGCTGGCGCAGACCGGCGGTGTTACCCTGGAGCAGCGGGCCGCCCGGCTCCAGGGCCTTCTTCCCGGCAGCGTGGTCCGGGAGGTGCGTCAGGTTGCGCGGACCAGCGAGGGACTCCTTAAGAAGGTCCAGCTGCTGATGGCGCTTGTGACAGCTGTGGTGCTGATCGCAGCTGCGAGCAGCGTGGCCAGTACCATGAGTATGACGGTGCTGGAGCGGGGGAAAGAGATCGGACTGCTGAAGGCCATGGGTGCCACCCGCCTTGGTGTGCTGCTCCTCTTTTGCGGGGAGGCGGTCGTGCTGGGGCTCACTGGCGGGGGGGTCGGGTATCTGCTCGGCAGCGGGATTGCCAGGTTCGTCATGAAGACCGTTTTTATGGTTTCCGCAGGAATTGATCTGCGCTTTGCCGGTCTCTCCTGCGCGGTCAGTCTCTGCCTCGCCCTTCTGGGAAGTGCCGGACCGATGATGTCGGTCTTCAGGCTCGATCCGGTCAGGAGTCTGAGGGGTGAATGACAGGGGAAGGGCAGAGAACAGCGGATGGAGAGAAAAATGGTGACAGATATCATTGAAACCAGGGGTCTTACCAGGAGCTACGGCGAGATCTGCGCCCTGAAGCCCCTGGACCTGCTGGTTCCGGAGGGGGAGTGGCTTTCGGTCATGGGCCATTCCGGCTCAGGCAAGAGTACCCTTCTCAATCTTCTGGGGGGACTCGACCGGCCCAGCGGCGGCTCTTTGCAGCTGGGGGGGGAGGATCTCATGGCCCTCTCAGAGGATGGCCTTGCCCGCTTCCGTCGGGAGTTTGTCGGGATCATCTTTCAGCAGCACCACCTGGTCCCCTATCTTACGGCCCTTGAAAATGTGATGATGGCCCAGTATTTCCACAGCGTTCCCGATGAGGCCGAGGCCTGCAGTGTCCTGGAGAGGGTGGGGCTGGGGCAGAGATTGAAGAACCGGCCCGGCGAACTTTCCGGTGGTGAGCAGCAGCGGGTCTGCATTGCCCGGGCGATCATCAACAGCCCCAAGCTGCTGCTCGGAGACGAGCCGACCGGCAATCTGGATCACCAGAATACCGGTATGGTGATGGAACTGCTCAAGGAACTCCGTTCCGAACAACGCTTCACCATAATTCTGGTGACCCATAACCGGGAGGTGGCTGCCTGGGGCGACCGGATCATCTCTCTGGATGATGGCGTGCTGGTCAGGGAAGAGCGGACCCGCAGATGATGTCTGCGCTGAAGCTCATACCGCTTCTGCTTGCCTGGTGCGGAATTGTTGCCGCCCTGGCACGGTATTTCCCCGGCAGGCGAACCTTGCTGCTGATCAGCTGCGCAAGCAGTTTTGCCGGTGGCGTCGCCGGCGGCAATCTCCTCCTTACCAATTTTAACGGCGAAATCGCCTATAGTGTTGTCAAGGCTCTGGCAGGATCGTGTTTCCTCTTTTTATGGGTGGTGGCGCTGGCGGTATTTTACCGGGTCACCGGCAGCGGCGGGCAGGGCACGTCAGTGGGGCATGAAAAGCCTTACGTCTTCACAGCGACCGGGTTAGCTTTACTTGCCGGTCTGCTGGCCGGAGCCATCTGTGTCTGCCGGCTGGCGCCTCAGGGGGTGGCCCCCCTGTTTGTGCTGGGAGTTGCCGGGGCTTTGCTGGCAGCGGGCGCCTTTAATGTTGAACGGTTTGTGCCGGTCGATATCACCATGACAGGTGAGGCGCTCCTTGTCCTGATTGTCTCCCTGCTGCTGTTTGCCTCGTCGTTCGCTCTGCAGCTTGATCTCTTTTCCCCCCTCTCCATGAAGGTGATGAAATTCATCCACGATTTCGTGCATCAGTTTTTCGAGTCCATGCTGGTGCCGGATCACCTGTTTTTCCGCCGCGATGTCTGGGAATATATCGGTTATCTTTTCGGCAGTGGCGTCGGCTTCTGGGGAGGGCTGCTTATCTGGCTTGCCCCGGTAATCCTGATTGGCACAGCTATCCGCCTGGAGCGGCTGCCGTCTGTATCCCATATCCGCCAGGGGGCGCAGCGCCGCAAGCTGCTGGCTTCCTTTATCGGGGAGCGGCGCTGCCGGCTCGTTGCTCCCTGTATTGCCCTGCTCATTCTGGGGGCAGCGGTTTACAACAGCCTTTTCCCGCGGGTCGAGTACTGGGACCCGAAACCGGTAGTGGTTACCATGAATGCTTCCGAGGCGATACTCATCCCGAAAAAGGGGGAGATCAACCTGGAGGACGGCAAGCTGCACAAGTATCTGCTCAAGCAGGGGGGGAGAGAGGCGCGCTTCATGATTCTGTCTACTCCGGACGGGCGTCTGACGGTCACCCTCGATGCCTGCGCCATCTGCAAACCCGAAGGCTATGGCCAGGCGGAAGGTGCGGTGATCTGCTATTACTGCAAGACTCTCATCCCTCTTGAGACCGTGGGGAAACCGGGAGGGTGCAATCCTGTGCCGGTGCCGTTCAAGGTCGGGGCGGACGGGGTCGCTCTTGACGCCATGACCATCCTCAATCGCTGGAGCGAGACCGTGACGACAACCTCACGGATCAAAGGAGGTGGCAAGTGAAACGCCTTCTTGCGCGGCTTCTGCTCCTGTTTGCTTCCCGTGGCGTTACCCCCCTGGCAATGCTCTTCTTTCTGCTTCTCTATATCGTGATTGCCTTTTTCAGCGCCGAGCCGCTGACGACGCTGATTTCCATTACCCGGAATTATGTTCCGGTTGCACTGGTCCTTGCGCTGATTCCGGTTAACTGCGCGGCCCGGCTGGTAATGGAACTGCGTACATCGGTCAGACGACGGGCAGTCATGAAAGGGGAAGCCGCGAAAAATTCTCCTGAGGATCTGTTTACCGAAACAGTCCGGCTCTCCGGTACTCTCCCTCTTGCCGCACTGAAGGAGCGTCTGGAGAGTTTCGGTTACCGTACCTGTCTGACAAGCTCCTCCCTTGCTGCATGTCGGGGCATCAGTCTCTTGCCGGCAAGGCTGCTCTTTCTGGTTGCCATCTGTTGTCTCTTCACCGGCATCCTGGTCAGCACGACCACCCGGAGTTCCCGGAAGGTGGCGGTTATTGAGGGCGAGCCGTTTCCCCTTTCTCCGGAGGGGCATGATTTGGTGGAACGGATTACGTTTGCAGATCGCCGCGGTTTTTTTCTGGAAAAAACCCTCTCGATCGGGGTTGCCGGCAGAGACGGTAATAAAAGGGAGTTTGGAATCTACCCCCCGGCGCTTTACCACGGTTTTTTCGTCTACCCCCGTTACCTGGGTATTGCCCCGCTGATCCGCTTTTCCGCACCGGATTTGCCGGCCGGCTTCGAGACGTATGTCATCCTGATGATATATCCGCCCGGCAAGGAGGATAGCGCCGAGATCCCCGGCACCGGCTACCGGATCTTTTTCAGCATGGCCAAACCGGACGAGAGGGATGATCCGTTCCGTTCCGGTCGTATGACCCTGCTCTTTCGAATCCTGCAAGGGGATAAGCCGGTAACTTCCGGCACCCTTGCCATGGGGGGTGAATTTAACGGCAATGGTTACCGGCTCTCTTCCCCGGAGTTCAGGCGGGTTGTGACAACCGATCTGGTGCGGGATCATGGCGTTATCCCGATCTGGGCCGGGGCACTCTTTTTCTGCGCTGCGCTCCTGTTCTGGTTGCCGGTACGACTGTTTTTCCCCTGTCGGGAGATGCTGTTTATTGACGTCGCCGACGGCGTTCATGCCTGCTCCCGTGCCGAAGGGGGCAGGGTCAAGCATGGCGGGATATTTCTTGAAGCGCTTGATTTTCTCGATGCCGGAGGGAAAATTGCTTTGACTTGTCGTGGAAAAACCTGTTAATTTAAGACGTTAAACGCCTGTAAATAGCAAACCCGCAGTAATGCGGGGACGCAAAGCCACGGGTCCACATGATGCGGACAGCCGGGTTGCCGAAGGGAGTTAAGAGATGATGACTTAACCCGCTTAAAGTGCATCCGGCACTGAAGCGGGTTTTTTTGTGTGAAGCCTGAGCAGAGGTCCTCAAGGGATCGACTGCATCAGGTCCCGTGTGCGTGCGTAAATAACCGACATGGTGACAAGGTAATTCATGAAGAAGATACTCCTGGCCAGTTCCTCGAAATCATTCCTGCAGAGGAACAAGAACCTTCTGACGAGGGAAAACTTTCAACTCTTTACAGCGAATAGCGGTGCAGAAGCCCTCCAGCTTCACAAGGGGCATCTTTTCGACCTGATCCTTGCTGATCTGCATTTGAATGATATGGGTGGAGATGAACTCTGCTCACTCCTGCGCAGCGAAAAAGCCGATGTTGCCGTTATTCTTTTCTGCTATGACAAACTGGATGAGCATGAAAGGGTTGCCCGGTGCGGAGCCGATGCCAAGATCATCAGGCCGATTCAGCCGGAACAGATGATCGAGACGATCGGCAGCTTGCTTGACATGCAGCTGACCAGGACTAAAAGGGCCATTTTCAAGGTCAGGGTTTTAAGCAAGAAAGGGACGATGGAGTTTTACTGCGTATCGCTCGACATCAGCATTACCGGCATTCTTCTCGAAACCGGAAATCACCTTGATATTGGAGACCGGATCATCTGCCAGTTTACGCTTCCCGGGTCAAGCCGGATCGAAGCCGAGGCAGACGTGGTTCGTTCAATAAAGACGCCGGATCTCTTCAAATACGGGGTCCAGTTTGTTGGTCTGCCTCTCTCTTCACGCAGGGAAATCGAATGCTATGTCGCTTCCGTCAGAAGATGATAAGGCGCATTTACAGGTAATATGAAATGATCGGAGTATTTCATGACTGAAATAATGACCTTTATCCGGAGTTATAATTACGATGTCTGCCTTGCACCGGGAAAAATATGGGCGCTGTCTGAGGCTGCCGATTACCTTGCCGCTCATCTCGCTGGCAGAGAGAGCTGGTCCACGCGAGAGGATGCCTACAAAGAAGTCCTTTCCATCAGGGACAGGCTTTTGACGGCAATGAAACAGGACATAGATGAAGGGCGTCTGGCTGTAACTGAAGAATATCTGGATGGTGCAGATATAGGTCAGTCTGATATAGATGTTAATAAATCCACGGTGCTACCGTTTTTCTTCATCAACTGGGCACTTGCCAATGATATCGAAGTCCCGGCAGAGTTTGCAAAGTATCATGACAGGAAAAAGAGCAATAAATCAGCTTATTATGAAGGATTGGGGCTTAAAAGAAGTACCATTCATCACGAAAGGTGCCGGGCTGTTGCGGAGCTGCTCTGGAGCATGGAGCCAGAGATGCCTATTGCCGAGATGGCACGCAGGAATGAAATTATCCAGTACGGCTGCGAGGGACACGATTACGACATGAGAACGATCAGCAGATGGCTGGCCAGTCTCAAAGCTGACAGGCGACCGGGACAGCCACGGAAAAATAAGGATTAAAGCAAGCTGTCGCGATAGATTGTTGCAGTTTATGGCCGGATTGAGAGATAATGATACGTTATGCTTGCTGCTGCCGGAACCGAACCCTCCCCAGCGGAAACTGGATGTCAGCCTTGAACCGGAGAAACAGATGAGCAGGATTCTTTTCGTAACAGCCCCTTATCACTGCTGGGGAGTTCAGGTCGTCGGTACCTGGCCGCCGTTGCACCTGGCCTACCTTGCCGGTGCTGCACTCGAAGCAGGGATTGAAGCCAGAATATTCGATGCCATGAACAAGCGGGTATCGTTCGAGGAGATCAGGGCGGAAATAGAGCGATTCAAGCCTGATTACGTCATGACCCTGGATTACCTCCCCGTCACCGGGGCTATCAGTACTGCCACGGTTCCCGACTGCCTGAAGATACTCAATATTGCCAAGGAAACAGACCCAGCCATTGTAACCCTCCTCGGTGGACCTCATCCCAGCTTCATGTACCGGGAAATTTTCGAGGACGAGGCGAACCACGTCGATTACGTTCTGATGGGAGAGCCGGAGCAGACCCTGAAACAACTGCTTGCGGCACTGCCTGAAGGCACCTCTGAAAACGTCAGGGGTATTGCATATCGTAACGGTGAGCAGATTATTGCCAATGGCCATCAACCTCACATTGTCGATCTGGACTCTCTGGTGCCTGCATGGCATCTGCTGGACTGGAACGACTACAATTATCTGGTTGAGCCTTTGGGGCGAATGGCTTCAATCCTGACCTCACGCGGATGCGACATGGACTGTGCCTTTTGCAGCCAGCGGATGTACTGGCGTGAGGACTGGCGCTGCCGGAAGCCGGAAAAAGTCGTTGCAGAGATGGAACACCTGATCAATACTTATCAGATCGGCTTTTTTACCCTGATAGACCCCTACCCGACGAAAAACAGGGAAAGGTGGGAACTGTACCTGGATCTGCTGATCGAAAAGAAACTGGGCGTATATCTTCTCATCGAGACCCGGGTGGAAGATATTATCCGGGATGCCGATATCCTGCACAAATACCGGGACGCCGGGATAATACACGTCTACCTCGGTGCCGAAAGTGCCGACAAGGATGTACTGAACAGCCTGAACAAGGGGACGGATTTCGAGCAGAACAAGCAGGCTCTCGATCTGCTGCGCGAGGCGGAGATCATCACGGAAGCATCGTTCATGGTAGGCTTTCCAACGGAAACCTGGGATTCCATCCAGAATACGATCGACTCGGCCATCTATCTCAATCCCGACATTGCCGTATTTCCCGTGGTCACCCCCATGCCGTTCACGCCCCTCTTCAAGGATATGAAGGATAGAATCAGGGTTTTCGACTATTCGAAATACAATCTGGTGACCCCGATTGTCGAGCCTTACAAGATGACGCTGGCAGAAATAACAAAGGCACTGGGTGTCTGCTACATGCAGTTTTACAGCAACAAAATGCATGAAATCGTTGCCCTCGAAGATGGTTTTAAGCGGAAGTATATGCTCAGCGCTTTCATGCTGATGATGAAAGACCACGGTGCCTCATTCGATTTCGACGGTGCCGATATGGACGCCATGAAAGCGAGTCTGGGTCATCTCTGATCGGCACGGCAATGACCGAAGATGAAAAGGCGGGCTTCACCTGAAAAACCGGGAAATCCTTTTCGTTACACCCCCGTACAGCTGCGGTGTCGTGGATATAATCGGGCGCTGGCTGCCGCTGGCTTTCGTATATCTGGGCGGGTCCGCCCGTCTGGCTGGTCTTGATGCCCGTATTTACGATGCCAGGGCCAAAGACCACGGCTATCCTGAAATCGAGCAAAAGTTTCGCCAGTCCCATGCCTCGTATATTGCCTCTACTGCCATTACTTCCTCCATTAACCATGCCGTCAAGATCCTGGAACTTGCCAAAAGCATCAACCCGCAGTTTGTCACCATCCTCGGCGGGGTTCATCCCACGTTATGCTACGAAGAGGTGCTGAATTCAACGTCTGCTGTCGACTACATTGTCCGCGGCGAAGGAGAGGTGACCCTCAAGGAGTTGCTCCAGGCTCTGGAAAATGGTGGCGACCCTGACGATGTCCCCGGGCTTGCCTTTCGTCGAAACGGGGATATCGTCAAAACCGCCAATCGAAACGTTGCCGGGAGTCTCGATGATCTGCCGACAGCATGGGATCTCCTTGATTGGCAAGACTACAAATATTTCGTCATTCCCGGTTCCCGTCTGGGTGCCGTCAGCACTTCGCGTGCTTACGATCACCAGCGTTTCCGTGATCCCCGCAAGGTAGTAGATGAGATCGTTCATCTGCATGAAACCTACGGCGTCGATGTTATTCTGATTACCGACGAATATCCCACCAGTGACCGCGAGCGCTGGGAGGCTGTTCTTGATCTAATGCTGAATCGCAACTTGCCGGTCTGTCTGCTCATGCAAACATGCACCGCCGATATCATCCGGGACCGGGATATCATCTGGAAATACCGCAAGGCCGGTGTCGTCCATATCTATGTCGCTATCGAGGCAACCGGCCGCGATACCCTGGAGGGATCCGGCGTCGCAGAAGGGAAACTTGCACTGGATATTCTCCGCGAGCACGGCATCATCAGCGAAGCATCATTTATTGTAGGGGGGCCTGAAGAAACAAAAACAGGTGTCGAACATACCTTCAGGCTGGCTCAGTACTGTAATCCGGACAATGTCCAGTTCCTTCCGCTCACTCCATGGCCGCATGACGATGCGTATGACGATATCAGGCAGTATGTCAGCGTGCATGACTACTCAAAATACAACCTGATCGACCCGATTATCGAACCGAAAAATATGAGTCTCCTGCAGGTGGATTCTGCAATCATGAACTGTCATCGCCGGTTCTACATGGGCAAATTGTCTGAGGTCATTACCATGAAGGATTCGTTCAAGCGTGATTATCTGCTGAGGGCTATGAAGCTTATGATGGTCAATCCCTTTATTCTCAAGAAACTCGGTATGGGAACTCTGGGAAGGATTCCGGCAAAGATCGGAGAGATGATGAGAAAAGACATGTTTTGAATGATCAAAAGCTCGGTATTAACGCATAGACCTTGGGTTCGGGTCCGATCAGCTGCAACAATGAAAAGGGGATTAGCTATAAACGCTGACCCCCTTTTTTGCAATTGTCCTGATACATGAAAATCCGAAGGTCAGGGTATGGTATAGACCTCGGTCCTGATCGTTTCCTGAGAATTTCCGGCATCAATGGCGAAAAACTTGAGAATGGTATTACCTGTGACCGGAATATTCGGAATCGGGCTTGCTCCGTGTGCACTGGCGGCAATCGGGGCCGTTCCGTTGGTCGTGTAATAGATGGTTGCCGGCTCGCTGGCGGTGAGAGTCACACTCTGGGCTGAAGCGTAATGGCTGCCGGGCGGATTGGCAGTGGTCAGAGGCACGATACTGTAGGTCTGTGACTTGAGTGTTTCCTGATTGCCCGCAGTGTCTACGGCGAAATACTGGAGCCGAACAGCAGGACCGGGCTGAATCTGGATGTTTGTGACCGGGCTGGCCGCGGACAGGGTAGTTGCTCCGTTGACAGCTGGAGTGGTCCCGTCTTTGGTATAATAGATGGTTGCTGCTTCGCTAGCAGAAAGGGTTACGCTGAAGCCGGCATTAAAAGTGGCCCCGGCCGGTGATGCGGTGGTAACCGGTGAGGTGGTGTCACTGCTGGTGTTGCTACCGGAGGTATTGGTTCCGGAGGTGAGGTCGCCGGGGGTGCTGCTACCGCCGCCACCGCCTCCGCAGGAGATCAATATCAGTAATAGGCCGAACAAAAAAATAGCTCTTTTCACGACGATTCCTCTCTGGTTTTAATAACTTAAAGTATAGGACGCACGGCACATCGATGTCGAGAGTTATTGTGCGGGAAGAACAAAAGGTGAACTTCAAAAGGAGCCCTCTTACTTTATAAAAAAACGTTCTATTACTTCTTGACATGAACGTAAACGAAATATATCGTGACTGTGATTTCTACAGTGGTTACAAGACAAATCCGAATACGGAGGAACAGGTCATGTCAAGTGCAGAGCGGGCCGGAGATGAAGGAGTCAGGCTTCTTTACCAGCTGAGCAAAGAGGAACTGGTCAGGATAATTGTTGATGATGCCAAGAACTGGCTCGCTCACGACGGCGTCTGGTTTCAGGCTGTAGAGAAACGCTATGGCATGGACGTGGCTGTAGATGTCGATACGGAAGCATGGCACCATTTTACCAAGATAGAGGCCAAACGTATCATGGAACGTCTGGGGCTGAAACCGGGTGGCGGAATCCCGGCCTTGGTGGAGTGCCTCAAGCACCGTTTTTACGCACGCCTCAACCTTCAGGATGTTGTCGAGCAAACCGGCTCCCGTGTGGTGTTCCGGATGCTCGACTGCCGCGTGCAGTCTGCCCGGAAGCGCAAAGGGCTTGCCGACCATCCCTGCAAGTCGGTCGGGATAGTCGAATACTCCGAGTTTGCGAAAACGATAGATCCGCGTATTGTCACACGCTGCATCGCCTGCCCGCCGGATGAACACCCCGAGGAGTTCTGGTGTGCGTGGGAGTTTACCCTTGCGGATTAGTTTTGATCCTGAGAGTGGTTGACTGTTGAGCTCTAAGGGTCTGTTTCGTCTTGATCCGTGGCGATACGAAGCGTTAAGCAGCAGATACTGTCTGAGCGAAGCGAGAGAGGGGACACAGAACCTTTGGCTGCTGTAGCGTAATGAGCCCGGAATCACAGAAACAGACCCGTCAAGCGATAACAGGCAACGCCACTCTCACGGTTTCGCTTGCAATATCTTTCACCTGACTTTTTTCGTGATACGATTACCTAATGCCACGACTTCCTGACAATACGTTTCTGCGTTCAGCCAGTGGGGACCAGCTCTCCGGACTTGCACATATCAACGCCCTCGATACTGTTGAAAAAGAGGCGATTTACCGCAGACTTCTTCCGCCCAGACTGCTCCAGCTGCTTGCTATCCCGCCGGAAGGTGACTCTTCGGGGAGGATCAGGATAATTGCGCCCGAGGGTATGACTCTTGCCAGAATAGAGGTAAGAACCAATCCCGATGACCGCCGCACGGTCTTTTTCCTCGATTTTGCCGAAACTCACTATCATCAGATGGAACTCTCCTTCTGTATAATCAATGACCCCTTTGCTCCCCGATTCTCTGTTGATCTCGACGAAAAGGGCAATGATAACGCCTTCACCACTCTGGGACGGAATATCCCGGAAGAGATCCGGGCCATGCATGCCGGTCTGTTCCCGAATCAGACCAGCCGGGGGCTAAGGATGTTCGGTGAATTTTTCGTACTGTTCGAACGCTTCGTAGACTCACTGGGCATGGATATCATCCTGGCCGAACCTCTTTCCTATGACAACGCTGTCCGGTATGAGAAATACGGCTTCGACTACCTGAACGGCCGCCGGATGATGATGGAGATAAACCGGGAATTCAGACCTGGAGGGGTACTGTTCAACAAGCTTGACGGTTCCACTCCGTTCCGGATGCCGGGTATGGACCGGACAGTGCATGGCAGGAGTTGGGCGATTCATGACGGCATACTGGACGAGCCGTGGGATGACCTAACTGTGGATAAAATCCTGAACGAGCCGTGGGAAGATATCAGTATTTACAAAATAATCGGCGTCCATGCCGGAGTCAATACCTTTCCAGAGCGCTCATAACTTATAAAACATTGTCATAGTCTTTTGGGATAGCATTGGTAATATCGATCAACGCCCCGTAATCACGAGCATATTCATTGTCTTGGATTGTTGCTGTAACCCATGCTGATAGCAGAGGATAAAAAACAGCGTAGAATATTGTTATATTATATGTTGACTTGTACGTAAGCTGTACATTACTATATCTGTACCGACTGTATGGCAGTTTCGATTTGAGAATCCAAGGATTATCGTACCTGGAGTGCACCATGAAGTTGCCTGAATTATTGGATTCAAAGCTGGAGGTTGCAGACCGGATAGCAACTCTCACTTTTCAGAGGGACGATGTCCGAAATGCCCTGACAGGAACGGCCTTGATAGATGATATCCTGCGGACAGTCAGCTGGGCGGAAAACGAAAAAAAGGTCTCTGTCCTGATCCTGACCGGCAAAGGATCGGCATTTTCCTCTGGCGGTAACGTCAAGGAGATGCAGGATCGGACCGGTACCTTCGCAGGTTCGGCAATTGAAATCCAGGAGCAGTACCGCCGGGGCATCCAGCAGCTCCCGTTGGCCCTGCATGGAACGGAAATCCCTCTTGTTGCAGCGGTAAACGGGCCGGCCATCGGTGCAGGCTTCGACCTGGCCTGCATGTGTGATCTGCGGATTGCCTCCAGCAAGGCATTGGTTGGCGAGACTTTCATAAATCTCGGGATTATTCCGGGGGATGGCGGCGCCTGGTTGCTGCAACGCCTGGTCGGCTATCAGAGGGCAGCCGAAATTACTTTGACCGGACGGCTGCTGAAGGCTGAAGAGGCCTTACAGCTCGGTCTGTTCCTGAAGGTTGTCGAGCCTGAAGAGCTTCTCACGTGTGCCGGAGAGCTGGCTGCAAAGATCGCGGAAAAGCCCCCGCAGGCAGTTCGGCTGACCAAGCGGCTGATGAAGCTGGCTCAGCGGACCGAGCTGCCGGACTTTCTCGACCTCTGCGCATCCTTTCAGGCCATGGCTCACCATACAGCCGATCACAGGGAAGCGGTAAGCGCCTTTCTGGAAAAAAGGAGCGGAAGCTATACCGGCAGCTAGAGATACGTAGCAATATTATTGTTTCGGCGGCTAAACATATAAACCCGGGTGTAGGGGCGACGCATGCGTCGCCCGATTGGGCGAGTCATGACTCGCCCCTACGATTGATGTGTTTAACAAACGGCACTAAGAGAGGTGGACCATGAAACCTTATCCGACACTGAATTTTGATCTGGGCGAGACGGCAGATTTGCTGAGGGACACGATACAGGCTTTTGCCGGGGCCGAGATCGCGCCCCGTGCCGCGGATATCGACCGAGAAAACCACTTTCCCATGGACCTGTGGCGCAAAATGGGGGATCTCGGGTTGCACGGCATAACCGTTTCCGAAGAGTATGGCGGAGCGGGAATGACCTACCTGGAGCACGTCGTGGCTATCGAAGAGATCAGCCGTGCTTCTGCTTCGGTCGCCCTTGCCTATGGGGCACATTCCAATCTCTGCATCAACCAGATCTACCGTAATGCCAGCGAGGAGCAGAAGCGCCGCTATCTTCCGAAGCTGATCAGCGGCGAGCATGTAGGCGCTTTGGCCATGAGCGAGGCCGGGGCAGGATCGGATGTTGTCAGCATGCGTCTGCGGGCCGACAGGGTGGGAGACCGTTTCATCCTGAACGGCACCAAGATGTGGAT
>JBGQLM010000084.1:0-19247 GCA_041500085.1 Geobacteraceae bacterium | reverse complement strand
TTGCCTCGAAGTTCCCGACCAATGGCTTCGGTGGTGTCAGTATCTCCATTTTTTTGAATGTGCCTTTAGTTAACTCGGCAAAGGTCGCCCCTCCGGAAAGCAGCTCGAATGTTGGCTTGGTGAGTTTGAGCCAGTGATACAGAAACGTCAGCGGGTAGCGTTCATTCAGAATACAGGTGATAAAGCCCTGATTCGTGCATGCTGGCGTAGTGTTGATACCGATTGCCCCGATTGTCGCCCGACTGGTCATCATGACAGAGTACGCCGGGAATAATCTGGCTGAGCTTTTGCCAAGGCCTTCTTCAGTGCATTTGTCCCCGGAACCGTCGAGAAAGATCCCGGCAGCTCCCGTTATATCCGATGGTGTGAACCAGTTCACCTCACCGTCTTTCCAGTAGCGATCGACTTCCTTTGAGGGCGTACCGCCGCCGGTATATTCAAAGGCTTTTTCCAGCTTGACTGGTTCCCACCCCTCCGGCACCCCCTTCACAACCTTCACCGACCCATGCCCCGGAAACCGTAGCCGCACAAACCATTCGAGGTAGATCTCCTCAGCCATCTTCTCCAGCAGGGCAATGCGGCGCTTGTTGTTTTCGATCAAGGCGTCGTAGGCTGAGAGGACGGCGGCGATTTTTTGCTGGGTAGGGAGCGGAGGGTAAACTATGTCAAATTTGCGAAGTATTCCCAAGTTAATATGAGGTACGCCTGATTGAAGAGCATGATTCTCGATGTATGAAACTGTACTCGGAAGGCGGAAGTAGTAGTAAAGATACATTGCATCAGCCTTTGAAGAATCAACTGTCATCTTCATTTGGCTTTGAGAAATCAGAAACCGTGAGTACGGTGTATTTTTGGGAACTATGCCTACTTGCCCTAAAGTGCCTCGTTGAGTAAAAACGATGTCACCAGGTTTCGCGCAATTCAAATGCAATGAATCTGCCTTACGCTCAGAAACGAAAACAAGATTTTCACAAGAGAAGTTTGAATCTTTTGGAAGATTGCCACCTCTCACAACGGGCACACCTTCAGGCACATAATCACGAGAAACAAGATCTGACCCGAAAGGCCCACCGACAATGGCGTTTTTATCTTTTGCTGCCAATGTCGAAAGCTTGACGAGTGGCCATTTAAGTTTGTTACTCATCCATCCCCCAAAACCAGCCATTCTGTAGGGGCGACGCCAACGGCTCGCCCGCTTTTAATTCAACGATGATTTCAATTCCGATGTCCAACGATAATGCCAACCGGGCGACCCGATGGGATCGCCCCTACGAGTCTTCCCCCGCCAGCTGCCGAATATTCCCTGCAATCACCGACTCGATCTTTCGCGCCGCCTCGTTCAACCCAACCAGCTCCTCATTCATCGCCAGCAACTCACCGACAAACTCCTCCTCAGTCTTGCCATCCTCCTCAATCACCACCCCGACATAACGCCCAGAATTGAGGGAGTAATCCTGCTCCTTCACTTCCGCCGGTGAAGCCAGCTTGCACAGGCCGGTGACATCCTCGTATTCTGCCTTGGGGAAGCGCTCCTGCAGCCAGTGGATATGACGGTAACAGCTCTCGGCGCTTTTCACCTCTTCGTGCAGCGCCTCCAGCGCCTCTTTCAGCGCCTTGGTTTTCCGATCAGTCGCGCCCCGCTTCCCTTCCGCTTTAGCAGCTTCCGCCTGCTGCTTCTCGTGGTGACGGACGATCTTGTCCAGCTTCTTCAACCCTTCGTGGAGCGCCGCAAAGAACGGGTCGAACGATGCCCGCAGCTGGTGCTGGGCGGTGTTTTGTCTGGCAATGTCGGCATCCCGTAGGTGCGACGCCAACGGCTCGCCCTCGCTTTCCGACATCATCGACACCGGGCGACCCGTTGGGATCGCCCCTACGTAACCATCATATTTCGCCTGCAGCCCTTTCAACCCAGCCCACTGCTTCACAAGATCACCTACGGCCTGCTTGCCCGCTGCGTCGTCCAGCACCTCCAGCAGCTGCGCCGAAACCGGCTCCACCCTGGTCTTGTTCTCGATTAGCCGCTCCATCCCCTGTTTGAAATAGTCGTCGATCAAGCGGACGAACTTCTGCCGCTCGCCCCGGTGCAGGTGGCTGATGATGGCGATGTTCCGGATCTGCTCCTCGGAAAACTCCCGGTGGGCGCGGTCGATCTGGGTGAAGATGTTGCGGGCGTCGATGAAAAGGATGTTCTTGTCCTTCTTGGCTTTGTCGAAGAACCAGAGAGTGGCCGGCAGGGTGACGGTGTAGAACATGTTGGACGGCAGGGTGAGCATGCCGTAGATCAGGTTGTTGTCGATCAGGCTCTGGCGGATGTCAGCCTCGGAATGGCGCGCGTCGGAGGCGGAGTTGGCCATGACCAGCGCCGCCCGGCCTTCTGGCTTCAGCGAGGTGGCAAAGAGGTTGATCCAGAGATAATTGCCGTTGGGCACGGTCTCTTTGCCGGTGTCACTCTTCTTCAGTTTGGTCTTATTGCGCGGCAGGCCGTAGGTGTTGAAGCGCCGGTCCTTCTCCACCATGCTGATGCTGACATCGTCCACATTGAACGGCGGATTGGCCAGAACGTAATCAAACCTGCCAAAACTTTTGTGAGGGTCTTCGTAATAGGTGTTGGCTTGCATGACTTCGCCCCGCAGCCCGTTGACCGCGAGGTTCATCTTGGCCAGTTTGACCGTCTCCAGGGTCTTTTCCTGCCCATAGACAAAGATGTCGCCGTCGTCCTTCTGCAGTTCGTGACGGTGCCGTTCGATGAAGTTGGCCGACTGCACGAACATGCCGCCGGAGCCGCAGGCCGGGTCATAGACCGTCCCCTTGTGCGGTTCGATGATCTCCACCATTAGACGGACAACGGAGCGCGGGGTGAAGAACTCGCCGCCCCCCTGCCCTTCGGCCATGGCAAAATTGCCGAGGAAGTATTCGTAGATCTGGCCGAACATGTCGCCGGAAGCGTCCTGCGGGATGTCGGCAAAGTTCTTCAGCAGCTGCTTGGGGATGGTGTTGTCGGTGCGGGTCAGGCGGAAATACTCTTCCTGGGGCAGAACACCCTTCAGTTCCGGCTTGTACTCCTCAATCGCCTCCATCGCCTTCTTGATCGCCTTGGCAATGTCCTCCTTGTCCGGCAGTCGCAGCAGGTTATCGTAGCGAGCATGGTCCGGCAGATAGAAACCGCACTTCTCGATGGCGATCTCAGACAGCTGTTTTTCCCGCCGTGAACCTTTCAGCTTGGCGTACTCCGCCAGAATCGCCTTTTCATGCTGGCGGTATTTGTTGTCGGCAAACTTGAGGAAAATCAGCCCCAGAACCGGGGTGGAGTATTCCGACGCTTTCAGGTCGGAGTTGGCGCGCAGGGTATCGGCGCTGCGCCAGAGGTCAGCTTCCAGTTGTTTCAGCCCTTCTTTGGTCATTTCAAGGTAATCCTTTTTTGCTTATTCATTTGGTGCCGACTTGCCCTGCGACTTGCCCGGTGACTTGTCCGGTGACTTGCCCGACGAAAAAGCCGTCGCCGTTACAGACAATAATTAACTCCTCAACTGGCTTCGTAAGCAGGCAAAATACCTTCCCGAGCAAAGCTGAAAGCCTGATTTCCGGCAACAATGATATGGTCCAGCACTTTGATATCCAGCGGGCCTAGTGCCTGAACCAGCGACCTGGTAAGCTGGTGATCCGGCTGGGACGGCTTGGCATTGCCTGCCGGATGGTTGTGGGCAAGGATGACCGATGCGGCACGATGCCTGATTGCTTCTTCTACCACATGACGCGGATACACGGCGGCTTCCTTGACCGTCCCTTCGCTGATCAGAGCCGGGTAGACAACCCGGCATTGGGTATCGAGACAGAGGACGTAAAAAACCTCCTCCGGTCGCCCGGCCATAAGCGGGATGAGATACTCCTCCACAGCCTCCGAACTGCTGAGCTTCGGACGGTCACGCAAAACGCGGTCATGGAAATAACGGCGCGTCATCTGGGGAATCATGGCCAGGAAGGCGGCTGCCCTCTCGCCAATCCCTTCAACCGTTGACAGATCTTTGGGGTCGGCTTCCAATACTGCCGACAATGACCCAAAACGCTTAATCAACAGGTGTGCTATAGGATTCGTATCACCACGTGGTAATACGTGGAAAAGGAGCAGTTCCAGGACCTGGTGATCCTCGAAGCCGTCAAGGCCCTCTTCCTGAAAACGCTTACGCAAGCGCTCACGGTGGCCGCTATGAAGGTTGTCGTCAACCATAATTCTCTCGTTGTTGTCTACTATGAAAAGGTCTGAGCCGGAGCATTTGCTAAATCTGCGATAACTTCTTCAATTACACAAAAGGCCGCCCCGGTGGGAACGGCCTTGTCGGGCTGAAATACGTAAAGGATATATTTTAGAGTGAGAGGTTATTACGACGTTTAATTACCGGAGTGATAATTCGCATAACTGGACGCAAATGTAAACAAATATCAATGATTCCGGAGTTATTTGCGGATCAACCAGAGAATGAAGGAGATTACAACAGAGATAATGATGCAGGTGGTGATAGGGAAGAAAACGGAAAAATTCTCTTTCATCATATAGATGTCTCCCGGAAGTTTGCCCAGCCAGGGGAGTTTTCCTGAAAGCATCAATAACGCACCTGCTGCCGCGATTATACAACCCAGAATGATCAGTGACTTGCCGAGGTCAGACATTTTTCGCCTTCGGGAGATAACGCTCTTTTTCACTGTATATGCAACCGCAGTATTGCTGGCGGTACAACCCCATCTCTTTGGACTCCCTGATCCCCTCCTGCCAGCCCGGCCGGAAATCTTCGTAATAAAAACCCACGCCATGCCGCTCGGCGGCCTTTTCTGCTGTCTGAACGATGAGGTCGTGACTCTGATAGCGGCTGTAGAGAAGCGACGACGTAAAGGCATCGAATCCCAGTTCGGCGGCTTTTGCCGCTGTTGCGTCCAGTCTGGAGAAGTAGCAGTAGGTGCAGCGCTCTGAGGGATGAGTTGCAACTGCCGAGAGAAATTTCTCAAGGGCATAATCATCAAGGTAGATCATCTCCAGAGATTTCTTTTCGGCAAAATCATGCACAGCATCAAGACGCCTGCAGTATTCCTGATAAGGGTGGATGTTGTGGTTAAAGAAAAAGCCGGTGACAGAGAGGCCTTTTTCAAGCAGCTTCTTGAGCGGGTATAAGGAGCACGGGGCACAGCAGGTATGGAGCAGGATATTTCTCACGCTTTTGATCCGATTTGTCTGTCGAGGGCATTCAGATGCTCGATCTCAAGCTTGAAACAGTCCGGGCAGAGTCCATGCGAGAACTCGGCTTCCGTGTGCTTGGATATATACTCTTCGACCCTGGTCCACAATCCGTAGTCGTCCCGTATCTTCTTGCAGCTGGCGCATATCGGCAGGAATCCGCGCAGGGTCTTTATCTCCGCAATACTCTTTTCAAGTTCGGCCGTCTTCTGCAGATTGATTTCAAGCACTTCGGCAAGTTCGCGATTCAGCAACCTTCTTCTCTCGTGCTCACCGTCATACGTGGAGATGAGAACCCAGAGGAGGACACAGCAGGCTATGCCGCTGGTGAGAAAACCCACTATCTGGTCAGCCATGCGATCGCCTTGCGAAAGAAAGGGCACCAGCAAGGCAGGGTTCCAGAGCTCCGAAAGCATGAGCAGTGTAACATTTGCCAGCACCAGGGACATGAACAGGACTCGTTTCCAGCCCCGGAAGAAGAAAACCAGGTAAATGATCTCGGCGAAGAAGTAGTATGTCACACTACCGGTAGAGCCGGCATTGAAATACCAGATATAGTTGAGTGTGAGCAGAATCAGAAAGAAGAAGGCGGTCTGATACATCCGTTTCCGTCTTGAGAGCAGGTGAAGAAAAGCGGATGCAACGCCCAGGATGGCAGTTGCTGCATTTACCTGGACCGGAAGGTGTTGCAAGTAATTTGAAGGAATAACAACAAACAGGGAAAGGATTGTGGTGATGAGCGTCAAGATCCGGTAAAGCCTGAGCTCTACTTCCGTGCCTACTCCGGGGTGTGGATTGTTCAGCTCCTGCAGTATCGACTTCAAAGAAATCCCTCCGGATTTAACTGTGCAAATCTTATCACATTTTGCTGAAAGAGACACTATGAACCTGCACGCAAACTCTCTATTATTTTTTCATGCCTTGTATTCTCCCCACCACTGCTTTAAATTTATTCCATGAAGCTGAACCTATTCAGAAAATTCCTCCTGGCGCTCTTTCTGACTGCACTCCTGCCGCTTGTCTTTTCTTCAGCGACTCTGTTTCTTAATCTGATAAGCACCAGCGCAAAGCTGGCAGCTAGGCTATCCGATGCAACCGACCGCCAGGCCTCCGAAAATCTTCAGAGCAGGGCACGGCAGATTGCCGAGGACGTTGCCCAGTTCCTCGGGGAATGCGAAAACGACCTTCGCTTGGTCGCCGCTCTCCCCAAAGACCGCAGCACATTGCGCACTTTTTATAAAAGCAGGAACCTCGAAATATGGAGAAGGGCCGGCACCGCCGGGAAACCTTCTGAAGAACGGCTGACAATCCCCATATATTCATCTCTGGAGTTTATCGACAAAAACGGCAGACAGCGCTTTGTTATTGAGGGAGGAAAAGAGCTTCCGGCAGACCGGTATAAAAATGTCTCAATCCTCTCCAATACCGATTTCAAAAGCGAAACCTACTTCGCAAAAACTGCAGCACTGAAAGCCGGGATGATTCATGTTTCGCACCTTACCGGGTTCCATGTCGGGAAGAAGGAGCAGCTCGGGAGCGCTCCGGATTCCGAGCATGCACATGGCGGCAGCGAATACAGGGGAGTAATCCGCTTTTCGACGCCGCTCTACAATGCAGCAGGGAAACTGGATGGTGTTATCGTCCTCTCGCTTGATCACCGCCACCTGATGGAGTTCAGCCAGCATGTACTGCCGGGGAGTGTTGAGAAAACAGTCTTCCCCTCCTACATGAGCGGAAATTATGCCTTCATATTTGACGACGAAGGGTGGATCATCACCCATCCGAACTTCTGGGACATCCGGGGCCTCTATCCGGATGGAACCCCGGTGCCACCTTACAGCACCAGTTCGTCTCGAGAGGATATCGAGAACGGCAGGATACCATTCAATCTCGATTACGCCGGATTCATTCATCCTAACTATCCTGCCGCTGCCAGGGCTGTCAGAGAGAGGAGGAGCGGTTACGTAGATACGACAAATGTTGGCGGGGCGAAGAAGGTTATGGCTTATGCCCCGATCATCTATGGTGCCGGAGATTACTCCCGTTATGGTATTTTCGGAGGGGTGACCATCGGTTTTCAGACCGATCTGTTTCATGAACCGGCGAGGGCAGCAACAGCAATCATCCGGGACCAGATGCACGACCACCTGAAAAAGAGTGGTCTGATACTCATCCTTGCAACTGTTCTTGCACTGCTGGCAGCATGGCGTATCTCCCGCGGCATTACCCGCCCTCTGGCTCTTCTCACCGAGCAGGCACGGGCTTTAGCGGGAGGTTCCGGAAGCAGCCGGGTCGAAATCAGCACCGGTGACGAAGTCGGAGAGCTTGCTGCTGATTTCAACCTTATGGCGGATGAGCTGGAGAGGAGAAACAGTTCTCTTCTCGAAACGCTTTCGGAGCTTGATCGCTCAAGACATGAGGTCATAGGGGAGAGAAACTTTATGGAAGGGGTTGTAAACAGCATCTCCAGCGCAATCCTCCCCTTTTCCTGCAGCGGGGTACTTATATCGATAAACACAAACGGAAGGGCGATACTGGGAGATGAGACCGCTATTGGAGATCACTACAGCAAGGTTTTTGCCAAATGGCCTGAACTGGTAAAGAGAATTGCAGATACAGTTGCCGCCAGACGCTCTTTCGGAAGGAGGTCATTCACTGCTGATGGCAGATATTTCGATGTCGGAGTATTCCCGATAGGCATGGATATGGAGCAGGGGATCACGGTTACGATCAGGGATGAGACTGAAAAGGAGCGGATGCGCGAGGAGATGATCAGGATGGATCGACTTGCTTCTCTCGGGAAGCTTTCAGCCGGGATAGCGCACGAGATAAGGAACCCACTGACCGGTATTACACTGTTGCTCGACGATCTTCATGATCGTCCCAATTTTGATCCGGAGAGCCGGGAGATGATGGGGAGAGCCCTTGAGGAGATCGAAAGGGTAGAGAAACTTATAAATGCACTCCTGAATTATGCTTCACCCCCGCTGTCAGAGTTCAGCGAAGGTGAGATCAAGGTGGTAATAGAAGAAACCCTTTTCTTCTTCCGGAAAGCGTGCGAGAAAGCCGGGGTGTCACTGGTAAGCACTCTTGCGGAGATACCTGCTTTTGTTTTCGATCAGGACAAGATTCGTCAGATGCTGTTAAATCTGCTCAGGAACTCCCTCATTGCTACTGACAGCGGGGGCGTTATCACTGTGGCTACCGGGATCGAAGACGGGGTGATGATTCTGAAAGTCAGTGATACCGGACAGGGAATTTCCTCAGACGATATTCCCCATGTATTCGAGCCGTTTTTTACAAGGAGCCACGGCGGGACAGGTCTGGGGCTCTCGATCACGCAAAGGATAGTAGCGGAGCATCATGGAGTGATTTCAGTTAAGAGCATCGAAAGGGAGGGGACGGTTTTTACGGTGAAGCTCCCTCTTGAACCAAAAGGATAAGAATGGAAAAGATACTGATAATCGATGATGAGGCGTTTATCCGGGAGAACGTGAACCGGGTGCTTCGTGATGAAGGATACCAGGTTATTCCGGCAGTAAATGGTAGCAGCGCTCTGGAACTGGTCGCCTCAGAGGGGATTGACCTGGCGCTTCTCGACCTTAATCTGGGTGCTGAGAACGGGCTCGATATCCTTAAGTCGATGAAAGAGATCGATCCTGACCTTCTGGTTATCGTCATTACCGGGTACGGATCGGTAGAGACTGCCGTGGAGTCGCTCAAGCTTGGGGCTTACCACTACATGAAAAAACCTTTCAAGGCGGATGCCTTGAGACTGATCGTAAAGCTTGCCCTCCAGACAAACAGCCTGAAGCGCGAAGTACGGGCCATCAGGAAGGGAGAGCTGGAGTTTTTCGAGAAAATCCCGATGATAGGGGTCAGCAGCGCACTCAAGGAGATAATGCGTCAGGCAAGAGAGGTCGCCCGGCACTCCGATGCGACGGTCCTGATTACGGGTGAATCCGGAACCGGGAAGGAACTGATCTCGAAGAGCATCCACCACCTGTCCGCGCGTCGTGAGGCGCCTTTCATAGAGATAAATTGCGCATCGCTACCGGTCAACCTGCTTGAAAGCGAGCTTTTCGGGCATGAGAAAGGGGCGTTTACCGATGCGGGGAGCCGGAAGCCCGGTCTCTTCGAGACTGCAAACAAGGGGACCATCTTCCTCGATGAAGTCGGGGAGATGGAACCGGCCATGCAGGCAAAACTTCTGAGGGTGCTGGAAAATCGTACGATAAGGCGCATCGGCGGGACAAAGAGCATCGAAGTCGATGTAAGGGTGATAGCCGCCACAAACCGGAATCTTAAAGAGGCAATACAGAACGGGGCTTTCAGGGAGGATCTCTTCTACCGACTGAACGTTTTTCCGATCCATATCCCCCCACTAAGAGAGCGGCGCGAGGATATACCGGTGCTGGCCAAATTTTTTCTGGAGATCTACAGCAGAAAGTTTTCGCGTGATTTCAAAATGATAGATCCCAGGTCTCTTGAAATGCTTACCGGATACCGGTGGCCGGGAAATATCAGGGAGCTGAAGAACTCTATTGAGAGGATCTGCATCATGTATAGCGGCCCTTCACTCCTGCCGGAGCAGCTTCCGGCGGAGATGGCAGCCACTGATACTTGTGCTGATGATCTTTCTTCCTTCCCGGAGATCAGTGGTCTTGGGCTAGAAGAGGCGGTAATCCGGTTTGAAGTGCAAATTATCAGGTCCGCGCTGGAAATGAGTGGGTGGAATGTACTGCAGGCTGCGCAATTCTTGAAGATTCCGCGCGGTACACTCAGATACAAGATGGAGAAGATGGGCATACTCCATGAAAGAAGTACCACGTCTTGAACCAGCGCTGATGGCTGAAAACTGCCACGTTTAAGTGGCCGAAATCCGCCACAGATGTTCAATCCCCTCCTGAATATAACGTTACCCTCCGTGAATCCAGCCAGTTGCATTCTCATTAAGTTTTGGCATCAAGATTGCTTTAGAACGGTAGTATGAAGTTAACCGTACTCAGGCGTTCAGATTCTGCGTTACCTAATTAAGCTTTTACTCATCGTCACCGAAGATTCACTCTCAACAGTAGTCAACACTTAAGGAGACAAGTATGAAACTGAAACGCCTCTTAACAGGAGCTTTACTTCTAGCCTTCGCCTCATCAGCAATGGCCGCCGCCCCTATTGTCATCAAGTTCAGCCATGTCGTCGCCAATGAAACGCCCAAGGGTCAGGCAGCCAACTACTTCAAGAAACTGGTTGAAGAGAGAACTAAAGGCAGGGTCAAGGTCGAGGTCTATCCCAACAGCCAGCTCTTCAAGGACAAGGAGGAGATGGAAGCCCTGCAGATGGGGTCTGTACAGATGCTGGCTCCGTCCCTGGCCAAATTTGCCCCGCTGGGGGTAAAAGAGTTTGAAGTATTCGACCTCCCGTTCATCTTTGATGATTATGCAGAACTGCACAAAGTGACCCAAGGGCCGGTAGGAGCAAAACTGCTCCATAAATTGGAAGCCAAGGGGATTATGGGGCTGGCCTACTGGGACAACGGCTTCAAGGTGATGAGCGCCAACAAGCCGATTCACAAGCCGGAAGACATGCGTGGTCTCAAGATGCGGATCCAGTCCTCCAAGGTTCTTGATTCCCAGATGCGTTCTGTGGGCGCCATCCCGCAGGTTCTGGCCTTCTCTGAAGTTTACCAGGCCCTGCAGACCGGCGTTGTTGACGGTACTGAAAACCCTCCCTCAAATCTCTATACCCAGAAGATGCATGAAGTGCAGAAGTACGTAACCCTTTCCAACCACGGCTATCTGGGCTATGCCGTTCTGGTCAACAAGAAATTCTGGATGGGGCTGCCGGCTGACATCCGTACTATACTGGATGGTGCCATGAAGGACGCCACTGTCTTTGCCGACAGCGTTGCCAAGAAAGACAATGACGAAGCATTGGCAGCGGTCAAGAAGTCCGGCCGGTCACAGATCATCGCCCTGACCCCACAAGAGCGAGCTGCCTGGAGAAAAGCCATGGACAAGACTCACAAGGACAACATGGGCCGGATCGGCGCTGATATTATGAAAGAAGTCTATACTGCTACCGGCTATAAACCCTGATTCCCGGCTGCAGACACTAACCAGCCGCTGCGGTTCCTGCAGCGGCTTTTTTACGACTCATTCAGCAAGTTGGAAGTTGTTTTCAATTTAGTTAACGCACTTTTCCCGTTTATCGGGGCCAGGAGATTATCCTCATGATGAAATACCTCGACCACCTGGAGGAATGGATCATCACCTTCCTCATAGGCGCGGCAACCCTGGTCATCTTTGTGGCTGTTGTCCACCGATACGCGTCAGGCCTTCCGATCCGCGCCCTGCAGGACTGGCTGTTGACCATCAATATGAGCTGGGCACAGGAGCTGTGCATCTACATGTTTGTCTGGATGGCCAAGTTCGGCGCTGCCTACGGTGTCCGCACCGGTATTCACGTGGGGGTGGATGTCCTGATCAACCGGCTGCCCGCCGCATGGCGCAAGACGTCGGTACTGCTCGGACTTTCGAGCGGCGCTCTCTTTACCGGTATCATTGCCACACTGGGGATGCGTTTTGTCTGGGAAAACGGCATGCACTACGCCGTGTTCAATAAACTGGGGATGGCGCTGGGTGAACTGTACGAAGGCCCGATCACCCCGGACCTGGAATGGCCCACCTGGGTGGTGTACCTGGCCATCCCCCTGGGATCATCCCTGATGTGTTTCCGCTTTATGCAGGTTGCCTGGAACTTTGCCCGTACCGGCGAACTACCTCACCATGACCATTCCCATGTCGATGGTCTTGATGATGAGCCTGTGAATGCAACCGAGGCGCTTGAGGAGTATGAAGCACACAAATTTAATGGCAAGGCACAGGAAGGGGGTGTCAAATGAGCGCATCGACTGCGACCGTGGAGCTTATGACACCAAAAAGGGCGGCAACATGGGTGATCGGCATTCTGGTATCTCTGGCAGCCATTGCATCCTTCGGGAATGCCGGCATCGTCTTCGCCCTCCTGATCGGCCTGATGCTGACCGGCATGCCGATCTCCATCTCGCTGGGTCTGACCGTACTTACCTTCCTGTTTTTCATGTCTAGCGTACCGGTGGAAACGGTAGCCATGAAACTGTTTACCGGCATCGAGAAGTTCGAGATCATGGCAATCCCGTTCTTTATCCTGGCCGGCAACTTCCTGACCCACGGCGGGGTGGCCAAACGGATGATCCGCTTTGCCACCTCCATGGTGGGACACTGGCATGGAGGCCTGGGACTGGCCGGAGTCATGGCCTGTGCCCTGTTTGCCGCGGTCTCCGGTTCCAGCCCGGCCACCGTGGTGGCCATCGGCTCCATCCTGCTGCCTGCCATGGTCAAGGCCGGATTCCCCAAAAACTTCGGGGCCGGGGTTATTGCTACCTCCGGTTCGCTGGGCATACTGATTCCACCCTCAATCGTAATGGTTATCTACGCAGTTGCCACCAATACGTCGGTTGGTGCCCTGTTCATGGCCGGCGTGATCCCCGGCCTGATGCTGGCAACCCTGCTTGGTTCAGTAGCTTGGTACCGTGCCCGCAAGTTCAACTACCCCCGCCTGCCCAAGGCAACCACCATGGAACGGCTGAAGGCCTTCAAAGAGAGCGTCTGGGGTCTGTTGTTGATAGTCATCGTACTGGGCGGTATCTACAGCGGCCTGTTTACCCCCACTGAAGCAGCAGCCATGAGCGCGGTCTATGCCTTCTTTGTGGCCGTATTTGTCTACAAGGACATGCCCCTCAGGAACATTCCCAAGGTGTTACGGGATTCGGCCAACATGTCGGCCATGCTGCTGTATATCATCACCAACGCAGTGCTGTTCTCGTACCTGATGACCTCGGAGCAGATCCCCCAGATCATGGCGGACTGGATCATCGGTCACCACCTCGGCATGATGGCCTTCCTGGCAGTAACCAACATACTGCTGCTGCTGGCCGGCAACGTAATGGAGCCTTCCTCCATTATTTTGATCCTGGCGCCGATCCTGTTCCCGGTGGCCATGAAACTGGGTATCGACCCGGTCCACTTCGGCATCCTGATGACGGTCAACATGGAGGTCGGCATGTGCCACCCGCCGGTGGGCCTGAACCTGTACGTGGCTAGCGGCATAACCAAGATGGGAATTTCGGAACTGACCATGGCAGTGCTGCCGTGGCTGATCGCCATGCTGGGCTTCATGCTGCTGGTTACCTATGTTCCGATCCTTTCCCTCTGGCTGCCCCATCTGCTGGGGTACTGACGAGATACCACTTTCGCACCGTCACAACAAAGGGCCTGCCAATTGACAGGCCCTTTGTGCAACTACCATCTTCCAAAGTAAACAAGTCGGTGGTAGTCTCACATAAAAGGAAGGTATGCACATGGAATCAGCGGCGATCCACTCTGCAAAACATATCCTATTCATTGTCGGGATCATCCTCTTGACCGGATCGTTGAGCGGGATTCTGGCACAGAAGCTGAAAGTGCCGGACGTTGTCGTCTTCCTGCTGATCGGCGTGGGACTTGGTCCGGAGCTTGCCGGGGTCTTCGATGTCAAGGCCGATTCCACAATCAATCAGCTGATCCTGATCTTCGGTTCTTCGTACATCCTCTTCGACGGTGGCGCCAGCCTGCGGCTCAAGGTGCTGAAGGAGGTCTGGATCACCATCCTGATCATATCGACTGTCGGTGTACTCATTACGACCTTCATAACCGGGCTTGCAGCGGTCCAGTTCTTGGGGCTGCCGCTGATCACAGCTCTTCTGTTGGGTAGCACGATCGCCTCGACCGATCCTGCTACGCTGGTCCCGGTCTTCAAACAGATACGAATCAGGGACCGGGTCGCCCAGACCGTGATGAGCGAATCGGCCTTTAATGACGCCATGGGAGCCATTGTCACCTTTACGATCATGGGGCTCGCCCTTGGCACAGGAGGCAGGTTTTCGCTTGGTTCTGCAGCGTTCGACCTTGCAGGCAATGCGCTGGTCGGCGTGCTGATCGGCGGCATCCTCGGATATCTGGCGGCCGCGCTGATCGCCCACGAGAAATACGATTTTCTCCAGGAGTACGCTCCGCTCGTGACCCTGATGGCGGTACTCGGGGCCTATATGACTGCCGAAAATTTTCATGCCAGCGGATTCATGGCGGTGTTCGTCTTCGGCATCATGCTGGGGAACAAGAATATCTTCGGCTTTGCCATGGAGCGTCGCGAGGAGGAAAAGCTGGAAGACTTCATCCTTACCACAGCCCTGATCATGAGGATGTTCATCTTTATCCTGCTGGGGAGTCAGGTCGACTTTGCCCTGATGGGCAAATACCTGTGGGGAGGTGTCGCGCTGGTGTCGGTCTTCATGTTTGTTGCCAGACCGATCACTGTCTTCTGCTGTGCCCTGCCGGACCGCCGGGCCAAATGGAGTCTGAAAGAGATGCTATTCATGTGCTGGACCCGCGAGACCGGGGTAATCCCGGGAGCGCTGGCCGGCATCCTGCTCGGCATGAGAGTCCCGGGGGCCGAGATTATCGCCTCGGTCACCTTCATTACTATTCTGCTCACCATTATCATCCAGGCTACTACTACCCGCTGGCTGGCTGGAAAACTTGGTTTGCTCCGGTAACAGAACTGCTGCACCTCGACAAGCCTTCACTTTTATCCCGCCCGGTTTGACAACTCCCCGCTACAATTTATACTGTTACAATCCTGTATCAACACCTCAGGTCTCCTGAAATAGCATCATCGGCAGGCAAAGCGTTTCATCCTTTTAGCAAAGGGGCCAACAATGAAAGTCACTATGATCAGATTGATCGTTCCATGTCTTCTTCTCCTCTTGCCCTCAATCCTCCCGGCAACGGAGACGGCAATCGACTCCAACACCATCGTCCGGATTGAGCAGCGTGACGTCATCAGCTCCGACAAGCAGAACATCTTTCCTGCAACTCAATTCATAGGGTTGGATGCTGAAAAGTTGGCCGATATGGATCTGTCGCTCCATTTTTACGGATGGGGAAGAGTGGACCTAGGAGACAAAAGCTTCAACGAGGACAATACCGATGGCGGCTTTACGTACGGTTATCTGCGCTATCGTTTCAATGCCGCCAGTGCCGACATCCGTGCTGGACGATTCTTTGTCAGGGAAGGAATTGCAAACGAGCAGGTTGACGGAATAAGTGCCCGAACTGACCTCCCTCTTGGGTTCGGCATTTCTGCCTTCGGAGGAGCAAACGTACATAACAGAAATCTTTTTCGGGAAAGCAGTGATGGCAAAGGAGACGGCCTCTTTGGCGGAAGGTTCAATTACCGCTATAAAGGGATGTTTGATATGGGGATATCAGGGGTTTATGAAAGTGCCGCTCCGGCACTGTTATTTCACTCAAATGGCGATCATCGCCTTGTCGGAGGCGATGTCTGGCTGGCTCCTATAAAGCAGCTGGAGCTGATCGGCCACTCCAGCTACAATACCGAAACATCGGCTTTTGCCGAACATTCCTACCTGCTGAATATCAAATCGATTCAGCATTTGACATTAAGTACCGATTTCAATGAACATCGCGATAGAAGTTACTTCTTTTCTTGGGCGATGTTTTCCGGCGCAGGCTTTAATCCGGACGACAGATCCCGATCTGTCGGAACAGTCCTCTCTTACGAGGTGCGCAAAGGAGTTGAAGTCGCGGCTGATTACAAACATTACACGCGTGAAACAGGCAGTGCTAACAGGTATGGAGCGGAGGCCAAGCTCTCGTTTCTCGACAATGCTCTGCGGACCGGCGTCGGCTATCACTACCTGCGTGCCGGGGAAAGCTTCGCATTGGCTTCAAATCCTTCTGCCTCATATCATGAAATTCGAACCTATGCTCTTCATGATACAAAAACATACTTTTCGGCAGTTGATCTGCTCGGATATTTCTTTGCGGATAAAATCTATGATCAGAAGAGTGCTCTCGAAGGAGTACTGTCGCTCGGTTATCATATCTCCCCTGCACTGGCACTTTCAGGAGATATAAGCTACGGCAGGAATCCGGAATTCACACAAGAGGCAAAAGGTCTTGTTCGTCTTACGTATAATCCGATCTTTGGCGGCAAAGGAGATAAAAAATGAGATGGTTTCAGATAAAACACCCTGTCTTTGCCCTGATGTCTCTGATGATCAGCCTTGCCGCCTGTGCACAGATCAAAACAATCCCCGGTCTTCCTCCATCCCACCCTGAAGCATTGGCTGTCGGTCAACAGGTGAGCTGCTCCGAATGTCATGATGATCAGCAAAAATGGACACTCAAGTCAATTCCTTCATTTAGTCACACCTCGGTTTTTGTAAAAAATCACCGCTTTTATGCTGGCAATGATGACCGCTTATGCGCCTTGTGCCATAAGAGCTCCTTTTGTAACGACTGTCATACAAACAAGGCCGAGATGAAACCGTCCACAAAATACGGTTATCGTCCTGACCGGGAGATGCAGCACCGTGGAAATTACATGACGCTCCACAGGATTGAAGGCAAACTTGACCCTGCAAGTTGTTATCGCTGCCATGGCAGAACCAATAACGAGCTGTGCAATAATTGCCATAGATAGGAGATCACGATGAGGTTTGCCGCTATTCTGGTTCTGCTGGGAATCTCCCTCGGCTGCAGCAAGGCAAATGACAAGGCACCAACCATAAACACGATTACAGGCAAGCACCCTTCTGGCTGGATGGCAGAGACTACCGGCGGGTTGCATCCGACTGCATATGCTACAGGTGCAAGTGCCTGTTTTGAATGCCACGGCAAGAACCTGAATGGTGGAATCAGCGGAGTAAGCTGTTTCAGCAGCTCATTTAACGGATTTACGTGCCATCCTGACGGCCCGACAAATCATCTGGCTGGCTGGTCCGCACCGTCAGCACATGGGGCAGCTGCAAAAGCACTGGCGGCTGGACGTGACGGCTTTTTAAGATGCAAGATCTGTCACGGCTCGGACTTTGCCGGCGGAGTTACTGGAAAGTCCTGTCTTAACGCTGCCGGATGTCATGGTTCAGGAATTTTGGCGCCTCACTCACCAAAACCGTGGAGGTCTGACCTCGGAGGTCGTACACATACCGACTCAGATGCCACGAACGCTTCAGAATGCGCAACCTGTCACACCGGAGGGGCAAACTCTTCCCGAAGCCCGGCAATCGCTCCTGATGCCGGTGCTGCGCCGGGATGCTTTAATAATACACTCTGCCATGGGGTTGAAGGGCACAGGGAAAATTGGGCGCTTCCATCCGCCCACGGGGTTGCAGCGCGATCACTCGCTAGCGGTAACAAGGGGTTCAGGTCGTGTACCTACTGCCACGGGGCAAATTTTGACGGTGGCCCGGCGGAGCAGAGCTGTATGATCACTACTGGATGCCATAATGTTAATGCGCCTCATCCTGCACAACCCTGGCGGTCGAATACAGGGCTCTCGCATACGGTGAGTGATACAAGCAACGCAGACCAGTGTGCCAAATGCCATACAGGGGGGGCAAACTCGACTATTCAGCCAATTTCAGGTGCCCCTGTCGGCCTCACCGGATGCTTCAACAATACCTTGTGTCATGGACTATTGGGGCACCCGGCTGATTGGAAGAATCCTGCACTTCACGGAGCAGAAGCGAAAAAGGCTCCTACCGCATCTTCCGGGTTTTCTTCATGCCAGCTTTGCCACGGCGCGGCATTTATCAACGGAGCCGCTGTAACCTGCTTCAAAGGGATCGGTTGTCATGGATTTGGCGTAAATGCTCCACATCCTGCTAAGCCGTGGTTTTCAGTTGATGGAGGACTTAAACATACTACTACCGATGTAGCCAATGTCGGGACCTGTGCTATCTGCCATACTGCCGGGGCAAATTCAACGATCAAGCCGCCATTTCCTGCAACCTTGACGATTGCAGGCTGTTTCAACAATACCTTGTGTCATTTCCACCAGATACCATATGCTCCTTCTGCATCTATCCCCCCGACACTGCATGGCGGAGAAGCAAAAAAGGATCTAACGATTTGTCAGGCTTGTCACGGTGAGAAGGGGAGCCCTGTTTTTGATGGGATTGTTCTTGCGAACGGTACCAGAACAATAGCCTGCTCAACCTGCCATATTCATGCAAAAGCTCACCCGACAGATTGGCAGGGGGAGGGGACCTATTCTCATCGAACTTCCGGCAACAGGGCAAATGCCTGTGCTTTATGCCATGATGTCAGTCAAGGGGCAAGGGCCCCGCTTTCCACAGCACCCAGCTGCTTTAGTACAAATTTTACCAACCCGCTCGGACAGACCAGGGGATGCCATCCTAACGGAATAGGTTCGGCCCCTCACGGTGTTCCCTACAACAATCATAATGCGACTGCCCGCAGCAACTTCACCTACTGTCTCGGTTGTCACCAGATTGCGGCAAACAGTACAAAACCTCCCGGATGCATGAACTGTCATCTGGCAAGTCCGCAGGCAAATCCGATCAACTGTGTAGCCTGTCATTCCAAACCGCCGGATGGCTCGACTTATCCCAACGTAGCGGGCTCGCATGCTTCACATAACGCGCTGAATGCTTCAGACATCTGCGCTGAATGTCACAGCGGACTTGGGCTCGGCACTGTCGATCATCTTAACAGGGCAAGGTTGCGAACTTCGACTGTCCAGGCAAATCCGGTAGTATTCGGTACACTTGCCAGAACCGGCGGTTTAAGCCCGAGCTACTCTGTCACGGGATCATGCCTTAACACTTACTGCCATGGAGGATCACTTGTCGGGGGGAGCAATAAGGCTCCTCAGTGGGGACAGATCGGCTATCTGCAGGGTTGCGGGACCTGTCACGGGTTCCCTCCAGCCAATACATCTCATAACAATGTGACTTCGGCAACTTTATGCTCCGGTTGTCACCCTCATGTAAACAGTACCAATAACGGATTCACGGCAGCAGGGCTGAGTCTGCATATAAACGGCATTTTGGAGGCCGTGGGTGGACACGGAGGAGCGCCATTTTTTGCGCATAACACTGCAGCGGCTCCATCGTGCC
>JBGQLM010000083.1:0-20031 GCA_041500085.1 Geobacteraceae bacterium | reverse complement strand
GTTGGCACAATTACGGAAAACCGAGGGGCCAACGCAATATGGTCCTTTAACACTGCCTGGTAGCGGTAATTAAGTGCAATGTCTCCAATGCCGCTTGAATTTGTTGGGTCGGTCATATGTACCACAGGAATGCTATAGGAAAGTTGTTGAGTCTCTTTCGGTACCGGCCATTCCTGTGTGAAGGTATAAATCCAATCCTTTGACTTTTTCAGATACATGAAGCTCTGGATATGCTGTATAACCCCTGCTTCCTGATTGTAAGCTTCCTCCAGCAGAAAGGAATTATCCTGGATTTTCTTCGGCTCTTCAGCCATGGTCTGTAATGGCACAATAACAAGAGCCATTGCCAAAACAATTTTTTTTGCCCACATAAAAACCCCCAACAATGATATTGAAAACCATTTTCATTTACTAGCAGGTTGTTAGAATTACGTCAAGGAGAAAATCGGAAAAATAGGGAACTGTGCTTCCAACCCTCCAACCTGCCTCACAAATCCTGGCTATTCAGCTTCACCGCCACCCTGCGCAACCCATGTGAGAATCTGGGATAATTCGGATACCTTGAAATAGATGCGTTATATACGGGAATCAATTGCATCAAATTTGCCCCGGCCTTAATTGTCACATCTTTCTCTGTAACTACATCCGACAAAGGTACCATTACGGTTACATGATGTTTCCCTGGTTCAAGCAACAGCTCTTTCCTGAAATTGTATTTCCAACCGGTTCCTGCCTCGGGGTTTTCCTTGAAATCGCCCGTTAAATCTTCCAACACCGGTTCATCAGTGAGCACAACCGATTGGCCGTCAATATTAAGTGTCACAGTATACAGCGGGTCACTGTGCTTGATGTATGTATTGATAAAGCGGGCTTTGAAGCTCTTTACCGGAAATTCTATTTTCAGCAGCGCCTTGCCCGATATGGCCCTTGGTTCAGAGACTTCCTGAAAAATATCGTGCCGTGTTGACTCACCTGCTTTTATTACTGCGTTCTTGTTACCCGCACAGCCTGCCATGAAAGCCAGTGCAAACACCAAAGCCATAATTACCATTGTTTTCATGGTATTTCCTCCTGTTGTGTATTTTGTGAACATTCTCGTTACGTAGTTGTTTTTATTCCATTTGTTCTCAACATACGGAGTCCATTCGCCACAACAATCAGACTGGCCCCCATATCAGCAAATACTGCCATCCAGAGCGTGGCTTTTCCTGCCAGGGCCAAGCAAAGGAAGACTGCCTTTATGACAAGCGCAAGAGAGATGTTCTGACGCAAGATCGTCATGGTGCGTCGGCTCAAGGTGATCAGGGTGAAAAGCCGTGAAGGGTCGTCGTCCATCAGCGCTACATCGGCTGTTTCAATGGCCGTATCGGAACCGGCGCTTCCCATGGCAATGCCAATGTCGGCCCGCGCCAATGCAGGAGCGTCGTTGATGCCGTCCCCAACCATAGCAACAACGCCATATTTTTCTCGTAATTCTTCAATGATCTGTAATTTCTCTTCAGGTAGAAGATTGGCACGTATGTCGGTTATGCCAACTTGTGCGGCCACCGCCTGTGCCCCCTCGTGCACCGGGCGCGGTTCAAAGCCGATACCTTTCAGAAGTGAGATGATTACCGCTTCGGCTCCCGACAAATGATACACGCTCAGCACCCGTTCCAGCAGGTTGAAGTCAAGTCCGAGTACTTCCTTCCGATTCTTGAGTGCAGAGCGAATCATGGCCTCTTCCGTGGGACATTCATGTCTACTATTCGGTAACGAGTCGTAACTCCATCATTGGCCCCCAAGCTTATTTCAGGTCCCGATAAAGGGGCCGGTGACAAGTTGGAAGTACCACAACCACAGGCGTTGTTGCTGCATTCTGAATCCTTCAAATAACCTCCTCAGTATAATTTCGAATTATTTCCCATAATCAATTACTTCACCATTGCCTTCAAGAGATAGGATGCTGCCGTCAGGCGTCTTGACATTTGCATCGAGAATTTTACCGGAGCTAACTCTTATGCTGAAGGAGGATTTTTCCCGGCCATTCCAGTGATATTTTTCACCAGGTGTTTTAATTGAGCTGACTCCAACCTTCGCCCCCGGGACTCCCACTATTTTGACAATCTGTTCATAAAGCGACACGCTCCTTATTGATTACAAGAATGCCTTGTCAAAGATCTTGTCTGCTTGTCCTAGTTTGACATTATCCACTTCTGCATACAAATTGACAGCAAAGATGAAAATTATGAGATAAGAGTAATGATGGTCACATGTCTTCTTATTGTGGACAGCATAATCTTGGTATTATGTAACATCATGATGGCTCCTTATTGAACAGCTACAACTATGAGCCTTTTTAAGTCATGCTCAGGACGGCAAATTGGTATATTCACATCACAGAGATGATTTGGTTATCTACGACCTCCAGGTTTATTCAACACCTTCATCGTTTCATTATCCTCTTTCAATCTACGTTCGAGCAGTTTCAACTCTTCAGCAGTGTAAACCTTTTCTCCTTTGGCAATTTCGGTTTTCAACTTTGCGATTCGTTCCGGCAGACTATCCACCGCTTTCGGGCAGTTCTTACCATAAACCAGACAGTCGTTTCTTCCTTCAGCTTGCCCGGCGGCAAAAAAAGGAAAGGCAACAAATGCAACAGCTACAGCACAAACAGACACGAGTATTTTTTTCATGATTTGGTCTCCTTTTGGTTGTCTTTCCATGACTTTCTAAGTGAACGACGGTTTAAATTATGCTTAACAAGGAACTTATAAATTGAGTGGGGGTTCAGGAATATCCCTTCAAGCATAAGAGAGTCAGAGAGCCTTTTTGTCCCATATTTTGGGTAATTCACCACTAAAGCCAGTATCTTCTCCGAATGAATTGGGAGGATCGCCGAGTTTTTTTCATGTGTTTTTTTCACACGGGTAAATATTCCGGCCAGTTCCGCGATGGTAAGCCGGCTTCGCTTAACGGTTTTTCTTTCAGATTTTAATGAATCCATCCAGCACCTTCCTAAATGTTCTGGTCATTCAACGTTAATCTGATCCCTCTGATTCCTTCCTTAAAACTGGTAGTACTAGCCCATGGACGCCTCTTGCCAGGAGCCGTGCTGTATATCGGTTCCAAGACCAGATTGTTCACATTTCCTTCAACCAGGGTTATTTCCCTTTCAACAGCAATATTGTCATCGGGAAGTGCCACAACAATTCTGTGGGTGCCTGCCTTCAGACGCAGACCTTTGCTGAACCGATATCTGATTCCATCACCGACCTCCGGGTCCACCAGTCCCCTTGTTTCACCGTTTTCCTTTTGCAAACTCCCACGCAACTGTACTGCCTGACCGTCGACATTAAGTAGCAACTTGTAATCCGGCGTTCCGTGAATGTCTGATGCGGAATAAATGCCAGGTTTGTGAGTCTTCAGTGTGGCGGTGATACGCAAATCCGTAAATCCTTGAGGAACAAGCCCACCGTTCGTCAATTCCTCAAAGATGTCAGTGCGAACGCTTGTGCTGTTTGCCTTAATCAGTGCGGAACTTTCAGCGCAGCCGCTTACCAACATCAAAGCCATTACCAACAACAATTTAACTCCGTTCATAAAACACTCCCTTTCTGGCTAGACTGCCGCTTCGCCACGTTCGTTGGTTCGTATCCGTATTGCCTCTACCACGTCCAGGACATATATTTTCCCTTCCCCCTGTTCGCCAGTCCAGGCCTGCTGGCGGATGGCATCCACCACTTCCCAGACGATGGCATCGGAAACCATGATCTCTATGCGAACATTCCTGCTGAAATAGTTGATCTGGCTGTCAACCCTTGGGCGAGTCGCACCCTTGCCGCGGCCAAAGCCGTTGTTTTCCGTCGCGCTCATCCCGGTCAGCCCTTCAATATGTCTGACCGCTTCAGTCACCCGGTCAAGGACAACAGGTTTGATGTAGGCGATTATCTGTTTCATTGAGCAATCTCCTTTTAATTGAGTTTCATTTCCGCTTTTCGCTCCCACCAACGGTAGAGCGTTGGCAATACCACCAGTGTAAGCAACGTCGAGGTAATCAGACCGCCAATGACCACCGTGGCCAGTGGCCGTTGTACCTCAGCGCCGGTGCCGTGGGAAAGCGCCATGGGGATAAAACCGAGCGACGCGACCATGGCGGTCATCAGAACCGGTCGTAGGCGGATTGTAGCCCCGTTGGTAATGGCCTCGTCCAACGACTGACCCTCATCGCGCAGCTTGTTGAAGTAGGAGACCATGACGATGCCGTTCAGCACGGCCACACCGAACAGGGCGATGAAACCTATGGCACCGGAGACTGACAGCGGCAATCCACGCAGGAACAGGGCCACTATGCCGCCGATCAGGGCGAAGGGTATGTTGAGAATGATCAGGAATGCCTGCCGCACCGAGTTGAAGGTGGAGAAAAGCAAAATAAAGATCAGCGCCAGGCAGATGGGAAGTATTACTGCCAACCGGGCCATGGCTCGCTGCTGGTTCTCGAATTGCCCGCCCCAATCCAGGTAGTAGCCGGCGGGCAGTTTGACGCCGGCATCCAGCGCCTTCTGGGCTGAAGCCACAAAGCTGCCGATGTCCCTGCCGGTAACGTTGCACTCCACCACGATCCGTCGCGAACCGTTTTCGCGTGAAATCTGGGCTGGTCCCTCCTCGGTCTTGACCCGCGCCAGCTGTTTCAGCGGGATGCGTGCTCCGTCAGGGGCGGAGATGAGCAGTTCGCCAAACTTTTCCGGCGAGTCCGAGAGGGCTGTCGGGAAGCGTAGCGCAACGGCAAAGCGCTTCTGCCCCTCGAACAGCTCCGAAACCGCCTTGCCTCCCGAGGCCAGTTCCAGCACCTCGTTGATGTCGGCCACGTTGATGCCGTAGCGGGCGATGGCGGCCCGGTCAATCTCCACCTGCAGGTATGCTAGGCCGGAAACCTTTTCCACCTGCACGTCGGCAGCGCCTTCGACCTTTTTGACTATTTCGGAAATCTCGTTCGCCCTGGCCTTGAGAATCTCCATATCCTCACCATAAAGTTTGATGGCGATCTGGGACTTGACCCCCGAGATCAGTTCATCCACTCGCAGGGCGATCGGCTGACTGAAAGAGAAGGTCATGCCGGGGATGTTCTCCAGCCGCTCCCGCATCTTGTTCACTAGTTCGTCCTTGGTTTTGGCCGTTGTCCATTCGCCCCGCGGTTTGAGGCTGACAAAGATATCCGAGATATCGATGCCCATCGGGTCAGAGGCTATCTCGGCCCGCCCGGCACGAGCAACGACCTTCTCCACTTCGGGGAAAGACTTGATCACCTTTTCCACAGCGGCAGAGGTCTTAACCGTGTCGGTCACAGAGACCGACGGCAGCCGGAAGGATTGCACCGTGATGCTCCCTTCGTCCAGAGTGGGGATAAACTCGCTCCCCAGAAAAGGCACAAGGAGCAAGGAAGCGGCCAGGGCCGCGCCGGTGATTACGAGAGTCTTTTTGGGATTAACCAGGCTCTGCTGCAGGAGCGGCAGATAGTTGTCACGGATCTTGACCAGCAACCACGGGTTTTTTTCCACCACCTTCCCTTTGAGTAGGAACGAGCAGAGAGTTGGTACCAGAGTCATGGTCAGGATCAACGACCCCAACAGGGCAAAACCGACCGTGAAGGCCATGGGGGAGAACATCTTCCCCTCCATGTCGGTCAGGGTCACGATGGGGAGATAGACGACGACGATGATCAGCACGCCGAACAGGATCGGACGGGCCACCTCTTTGGCCGACTGGAAGATGACGTGGCGGGTGCTTTCACCCTCCTTGCGTTCCGCTAGGTGACGCACGGTGTTCTCCACCATGACCACGCTGCCGTCCACGATCATGCCGAAGTCGATGGCCCCCAGGGTCATCAGGTTGGCAGAAAGACCCAGCCAGTGCATGCCGAGGAACGAAAACAGCATGGAAAGCGGTATGGTCAACGCAACGATAACCGCTCCGCGGACGTTGCCCAGGAAGTAGAAGAGAACGGCGATAACCAGCAAGCCCCCCTCGATGAGGTTGGTGGTAACGGTGCGAATGGTCTTCCATACCAGGTCGGTCCGGTCGTAGTACGGCGTCAGTTTGACACCTTCAGGCAGGGCCTTTTCAATGGTCTTGACCTTTTTGGTGACACCATCCACCACCTCACGGCTGGACGCCCCTTTCAACATCATGACGATGCCGGCCACCACCTCGCCCTTACCGTCGTAGGTGGTGACTCCCTGACGTGGCTCGTTGCCGATGGCCACATCCCCAACATCGTGCAGATGGATCGGTGTGCCCCCTGAGCTTTTGACCACGATGTCTTTCAGATCATCCACACCGCGTGCCAGGCCGATGCCGCGCACCATGTACTGTTCCTCGCGGTGCTCTATGAAACCGGCCCCCACGGTGGCGTTGTTCTTCTCCACCGCCTCCATGACATCATGAATGGTCAGATTCAGACTCTTGAGCTTGCCCGGATCGAGCAGGACCTGGTACTGCTTGACCTGGCCTCCGAAGGAATTGACGTCGGTCACGCCGGGAACGGTGCGCAGGATTGGGCGCACCAGCCAGTCCTGGATGGAGCGCAGCTCACGGACGTCATATTTGTCGGAGGTCAGGATATACTGGTAGATTTCGCCCAGGCCGGTGGTAACGGGTCCCATTTGAGGTTCGATCCCTTTCGGCAGTCGGTCACGGGCCTGCTGGAGCTTTTCAAAGACCTGTTGCCGGGCGAAGTAGATATCAACGCCATCCTCGAAGACAATCGTCACCACTGACAGACCAACCTTGGAAAGCGATCGCATTTCGTGCAGACGGGGGAGTCCTCCCATGGAGGTCTCAATGGGGGAAGTAATCAGCTTCTCCACCTCGGTTGGGGCCATGCCCCCGGCTAGGGTGAGAATCTGAACCTGGACGTTGGTCACGTCCGGGAAGGCGTCTACGGGCAGCTTTTTCATGGCCCACAGGCCCGAGCCGATCAGAATGGCGGTGGCCATAAGGATCAGCAAACGCTGTTGGAGCGCAAATTGTAATATTTTATCGATCATGGTATCACTCTTCTCCCAATTCGCCTTTTTTGAGTTCCGATTTCAGTAGGAACGATCCCTTGACGGCATAGCGCTCGCCCTCCTTCAGACCGGCAACCACCTCCGCCATGCCGCCCGATGTGCGGCCAAGTTCCACTTTTCTGGGTTCGAACTCCGTGCCGTTTTCAGTTATGAAGAGCACTTTCTTTCCATCCAGCTCCTGCACGGCATCTTCGGGAACCGCCAGCACTGGTGGTGTATCGGACGGCAGTGTCAACTCCACGGTGGCAAACATCTCCGGCTTGAGCTTTCGGCCCGGATTGGCAACCTCTACCCGCGCCTTGACCGTGCGGGTTGCTTCATTGACCAAGTCGGCGATGTAGGTGATGCGTCCTTTCAGCTTCAAGTCGGGGAAGGCGCCGACTGTGACGATTGCCGCCTGCCCTTTGCGTACCTTTGACAGGTCTTTTTCGTTGATGTCCACCAGTACCCAGACCGAAGAGAGGTCGGCCACGGTGTAGAGGCTTTTTGAAGGATCGGAGAGTTCACCTACGATGGCATGTTTCTCGGTGATGATGCCGCCGATGGGGGAACGGACCGGCAGGAGAGGCTTTTTGTGGTCTTCTCCTTTAAGATCTGTTGTTGAGACGCCATACAGGGACAAACGCTCTTCATCGGTATACAACTCGGTCTGGGCGGTCTTGAAGTCGGTCTCAGCCTGGAGGATGTCCTTGCGGGCCGCGATCTTCTTTTCCACCAGGGTCTTGATTCGCTCCATGTTAGACTGGACCAGGGCAAGCTTTGTCTTTGACTGATGGTAGCGGCCCATGGCTTCGCCAAGTTCGACGCTGTCGAGAGTCGCTAGGGCCTGTCCGGCGAAGACGCTGTCCCCCAAGGAGGCCCTGACAGCGACGATCTTGCCGCTGATGCGCGGTGAAACATGGGCAATTCGGTCGGCATTGGCCTCCACCTTGCCGGTGGCGCTGATCACGCCGCCCAGCCGCTGTTTTTTCGCCGGAGCAACAATCACCCCGTTCTGTTTCTGCACCTCGGCCGTCATCTTGACGCTGCTCGGCTCCTTACCACCTTCTTTTCCTTCCTTCTTCTCCTTATGTTCCTTGCCTTCGTCCTTACCACCACTTTTTTCTTTGGGTTCCGAGGCCTCTTTTTTTGTCTTCTCTGCCCCTTTGCCAGTTGCAAGGTGGGTGAAGCGATAGATAAAGCCGCCCCCCAGGGCCACGGCCAGGATGATTCCGATGATGATTCCTTTCTTATTCACTGCACACCTCCGGTAAGTTCTGTTGCCACGGCTGTTTCGAGCTTCACGAGAGTTGTCTGTCGGTTATGCAGCGCCGTCAGATAACTGTCGTTGACCTCGAAGAATTTCTTCTGTTCTTGAATGACTGTCAGAATGCCAACCTCGCCAAGTCGATAGGCTTCCTGGGTCAATTTCAGGTTTTCTTCAAGTTGGGGAATTATGTTGGTCCGGTACAGAGAAAGGACTTTTTCGGCATTCAGAAAGCTGGCGTAGGCCGTCTCAACATCTCGCTCAACAATCTTGCCGGCAGCAGACAAGCGGCTTTCGGTGCTGTTCCGCTTGGCCCGGGCCTCCTGAACTCCGGCCTGATTCTTGTCGAACAGGGGAATGGGCATCGACAACTTCAAACCTATGGTATAGGCCGTGTCCTTGCCCTCAATCCCGCCGACCTCAATGGCCGTTGTGTTACGCTTCACAGCCAGCCCAGCCGTAATGTTTGGTATTCCCTCTGCTTGAGCAAGGATGATATCCGACTCACCCCTGCTCTTTTCAATCTCCAATGCCTTGAGGTCCGGTCTCTTACCGTGCGCAAGTTGTTTCAGATCGACCAGACTTTTCGTCATGGAGGCTTCAGCTTCCAGAGTCCCGACAACCGCAGGGGATTCACCAGGGGAAAGTCCCATGAGCGTCCAAAGTTTAGCTTGGTTCTGGTTCAGCGCTTTTTCGACGTCAATCCTGGCACCTTCGCTTCGTGCAAGCTCCACTTTGACCAGATTCATTTCAAGTTCCGGAATGTCTCCTGCCGCCAATCGTTCCTTTGTCACATCAAGGAGCTGCCTATTAAGCGTAATAGAACGATCTGCCAGGACGTTCCGCTGTTCAGCAAGGATGACATCATAGAATGCCACCTTCACCTCTTCACGAAGCACTCTCTCTCGATCGGCCAACTGCCAGCGATACATTTCCAGTTCACGTTCGGCGACAGCAAGCCGTTTTTCCCGTTTCCCCGCCAGGAAGAATTCCTGTGAAACTCCAAGCGACAGGTTGTTCTCGGCGCTGCTGCCGGTCAATGCGCCCGTGCCACCCTCCAGTTCAAGGATAGGGTTCGGGAGGAGTCCCGCCCTGGTTTTGCCGGCGTCGCGGATACCTTTTTCTTCACGAAACGATTTGAGGCTGCCATTATTCTGTAACGAAAACTCAACTACGTGCGGCAGTGCCAGCTTTTGTGTCTCCGCCCACACCGGAGCGGACGTAAGAAGACACAGTATTCCCGGCACAAGGAGCAGTGCTCCTCTAGTAATTACAGTTGTTCCCAAAGGAATAACCTCCTTTTATTCAGTTGTTAGTGTAGATGATCTGAAACGACTGTGGGCGCAACACGACGGAATATGAAGATAGACCTGACCCTCTGGGTGAGGGAAAAGCTACACTCTCATCGTGGCGTTTTAGGCTTGGTTTTGCGGGGGAATAAACTTGGAAAGATAGACTTCGGGTAAGAATTTGAACGGGTCGGACGCGTACAGATCGTCCAGAATGGACGGATTATAGCTGAGTTGAAGCGGTTGGATGGCCAGGGGCGCATGACAGGAGCAGCTGATGCAGGTATCGCAACCATCATAATCTTTGTGTTGTTCGAGAGGGGAACAAGGGCACTGGTGAGATGCGGATATTTCAGAATGTGGTGCCCGGTCATCAGCTGTGGACACTTGATTTTGCATGGCATGAGCACACTCGTGCACGCCATTGATCGTCATGGTCAGCATGACCACGACGAGAAGCCAGGAAAATAATTTTAAGTGGTTACGTTTTCGCATAATAATTTTCGATACATTAAACGCGTATTGTGCACAAAGTCAAGATTTGATAGAGCCATTCACCCGTTGTCGGCGTATAAACAGCAAAGAACCAACCTATGTGAGACGCTGGCTCGGTATCTTTCAATTCATCCGTTAAGGTATAATCATGACTTCAAGCTCGAGATATAGCTCCAAATCCCCTTCAAAATACCATCCGCCGTCGTGTCTTGATATTGCGGGTCCGACAACCGGGCTTCCTCCATTTCGTTGCTCAGAAAGGCGGTTTCTACGAGAATACTCGGCATAGTGGCTCCCACAAGAACAAAAAATGGCCCTTGCTTGACGCCAAGATTTCTGGACCCATGAAATTTACTGTTGACCTTCTTGTAAAGAGCCTTCTGTACTTCATCAGCCAGATGGGCAGAATCGTTGAGTTTGTAATTGGCCATCAAGTCGAACAAGACCGCCTGGAGGATGCTTACCTTCTCCAATGAGGTGCCGTTCTCCTGAGCGGCAAGCTGAGCCGCCTTTTCCGTCTTCGCCAGGTTGAGATAGTATGATTCGATCCCAGCTGTGTTTCTGTTCGGCGATGCATTTGCGTGTATCGAAATAAACAGGTCTGCCCCCACTTTATTTGCAATGGAAGTTCTCTCCTGTAATGGTATGAAAACGTCTGTTGTTCGAGTCATCACCACATCGATGCCAAGTTCCTGCCTGATTTTATCCGCAAGCTTCGTACCTATGGCAAGCGCAACATCCTTCTCCATAGTTCCTTTGACACCAACCGCCCCAGGATCTTTTCCGCCGTGACCTGGGTCGACTACGATCCTTCGGATCTTGTTCGGCTTCAGCTTTGACTGGTTCGAGTGTTCTTTCCTTTGTTCTGTTTTTTTCTCATCTGCAGAAGGAGGCCGGCTTTTAATATTATCCTCGTGCTCCGCAATCTCAGCATGCCTCTCACCGTGTATGTCTAAAATGATGCGAAATGGGTCGTAAAATGAAAATATCTCATATTTTTTAAGATGTTCAATATCAATTTCGAGCTGAACACGATTGGCATTGAGTTTACTGATCCTGACAGACTTCAGGAGATCGTTACCGATAGGGATATCAGCAAGTACGGTAGACAGCCCCGCATTATTAATGTCGATATAGATGTGGGGAGATGTTTTCGCTTCAACACTATGATTAAACATCCTGTGTTTGTAACTGGTTTCCCGGTCAAGGGTGACGGAAATACGGGTGTAGTCCGGATTTGACCAGTGCCGGATCTCGGTCACATGAGCCATTGCGGTGGCTATATTTTTGCCCCCTTCGATTTTTTTGACTTTTTGGTTCTTTGAGCCAAAGGCAACACTTGGAACCAGGAATGATGCCAAGAGCACGCCGATGTTCTTGACAAAGACACGACGTGCCAGCATCAGGTCACTTTTATCATTTATCGTGATCATGTAAGGCTCTCTTCACGTAAATGGCTTCAGCCATATCCTTGTCAACGGCATACTGACTGTAGCCAACAGTAAAGACAAAAGACGGAAAGGCATTGTTCAGAGTAATCGGATTGCCCGGCACGATGCCCATTGCCATGAGTTTGTGAAGCTTTTTCGAGTCCCCAGCCTTGATATAGGCGATCACTCCCTTTTCGCCTCTTTTCAGTGACGCAAGGGAAACCACGAACTTTTCCCTGCTTGCACGCGCTTTTTGACAACAGGGGCCGGCTGGAATCGGCTTGCCATGCGGGCAGGTCTCGGGATGGCCGAGCAGTCGGCAAATCTCTTCCTCAATTTCTTTTTTGACAATGTGCTCCATCTGGCAGGCGGCTTTCTCCATATCCTCCGGGTTCGTCTCGATGATGTCGTGGAATAGGCGTTCAGAGAGGCGATGTCTGCGGATTGCCAGACGGGCTTCCTCCCGGCCAATGTCGGTGAACCGTACCCTGCCTTGCGATTTTTCCAAGAATCCTTTTTCGGTCAGAATGTCCAGGGAAACGTCCAGCCCCGGGTCAAGCATCTCCGGCAGCATATCCCCGCCAGAGGTTTCTTCCAGTCGTACCCATAGCTTCTCCAAAGCTTCTTCAATGCGTTCGGTCGTTTTCATAGTATCTCCATGTTTTCTATGTTTTGTCTTGGAATCATGAATCTCAAAGCTGAATTCCGGTCAGGTTCAGCAGGGCATTTACAAGCCCACCGACCAGAAAGGCAAAGGGAAAGATGAACAGCGCCATGAGGCAGGCCATCTTGAGTCCGCGCTCTTTCTTCATCATCAGAAACTGAGCGATGCAGGGAACGAAGAGGGTCAGAGTTATGACTGACACTGCCAGTTGATTGCCGCTCAGGGCACCGGCTTTCTGGAGATCGTAGAGCCCGGCGGCGCCATAATCCCTTCGGAAGAAGCCGAACAGAAAAGCTACCGCCGCTTCTTTGGGCAGGCCGATCAAACCCATGACCGGCGACAGCCAAGAAACGACCACCTTAAAGGTATCGGTGATGTTGCCGAGCCAGATCATTACACTGGCCAGAATGAAAAGCGGCAGGATCTCCATGAAGTACCACTGCATGCGGGTGTAGGTTTTGATGAAGACCGCTCCGGGGCGCGGCATTCGCAGAGGAGGTACCTCCATGTAAAAATTTGGATGGTCGCCAGGCATGAGTTTGGCGGTGAGAAAGCCGACGAACAAGAAAATCCCGAGCATAACCACGGCCCAGACCGCCATTGCGGCGCGGTTATTCGCCACCATGCCAAGGACCACGCCGAGTTGTGCACTGCACGGTATGGCCAAGGCCAGCAACAGAGTGGCGATGATCCTTTCTCGTTTCGTCTCCAGGGTGCGGGTAACCATCGTGGCCATGGTGTCGCAGCCGAAACCGAGAGTCATGGGAATGACCGCCCGGCCGTTGAGACCGATTTTCTTGAAAATTCGGTCAACCAGCATCGCCAGGCGAGGCAGGTAACCGGTGTCCTCGATGATGGAGAAGGCTATGAAGAAGGTGCCGACGATAGGCAGGATGATGGCAATAGCGTAGCGGATGCCGAGGGTGACGATGCCATACTGCATGCCGATCAGCTCCCGCAGCGGCCCCCAGGGTACATAAGCGATGAGCAGGTCGTTAATCCACGGGCTGAGGTATTTCCCAAATATATCCTCTTCTAAAAATCCGACGATAGTGCCGGCTCCGAATCCCCCGACGAACTTGTACAGGCCGTAGTAGAGGACAATCAGAAGAATGGGTATACCGGTCAGCGGTCGCATGGTCCAATCGCTGAGGCGTTGTGCAAAGGAGAGATTCCTGTCAGCCGGCGGATTAAAGACCTCTCTGCAGATATCTTCAGCGGTAGTGTGCTGCATCATTGGGACCGTGTAGCCGACCGGCTCGGCCAGATTTTTCTCCAACTCGGCAATAGTGCCGTCCAGAAAGTCTGGAGAATTCCCCTCCATAGAGCGAACCTGAGCGGAGATGTTAGGGTCGTTCTGGATCAGCAGCAGGGCCAGCGCTCTTTGCGACAACCCAACATCTGCGGGCATGAGCGGAGCCAAGGCATTGACGGCTCCTTCCACTGCATCGCCATAGAAAACTTCGGCAGTACTCTCCTGACGGCGGTAGGATTGTATCCGTCTTTTCAGGATATCGACGCCTTTGCCGGAAAGGGCGGAAATACCCACCACGGGAATCCCCAGCTTTTTCTCTAACTCTTCCTCGTCGATGCGGATACCTAGCCGGTTGGCTTCATCCATCATATTGAGAACAAGGATGGCCGGAAGTGACGCCTCCACCAGCTGTAACGCCAGCGAAAGCATGCGTTTGAGGTTCTTGGCGTCAACCACACACAGGACGATATTGGCCTTGCCGGCTAACAGGATATCCCGGCTCACCCGTTCCTCCTCGGTGATTGACAGGAGAGAGTACATCCCGGGTGTGTCTTCGACGAAAAACTCCTCACCGTCGATCTTGCACCTGCCCTGGGAGACCTCAACCGTGGTTCCGGGATAGTTTGATACTGTCACATAGGAGCCGGTCAGCCGGTTGAACAGGGCACTTTTCCCCACGTTGGGGTTGCCGACCATAACGATGCTTCTGAGGCCTGTCTCTTCACATGTTTCTCCGGCTTGACAGCCGCAGCTATTTTGCTTACTCATTTCTTCCTCCGAACAAGTGTTGGTTCTGCTGTGTATAGATATTGACAGTCGTTTTCAAATCTAGATTACATCGATTGATAAAGGGGCTTGCATCATTATGCGCCTCACAAGATACGGGACACAGATTGAAGACGAATCAGACGCTGATTTGGGGTGGAATAAATATGGATAGATAGACTTCGGGGAGGGCTGCAAAGGGCTCTACAGATGTAATAACAAATCCCTGGGAAGGGGGGCAGTCAAGTTGAAGCGGTTGTGTGATCAGCGGAGCATGGCAGGCGCAATAGCGACATGGCCCGCACATACCATTATCGTCAGAATTTTGGTCACCTGGAAAGATCGGATTAGATTTTATGGAGGTTAAAGAAGGAATGGCGGCATTTGTTGTTTTGAGCGATTGAGCCAAAGCGATCTCCTCCGCACCGGCATCCTGCCAAAAACCTGCCGTAGCGACAGTAATGATGACCACGATCAAGCTGAAAGAAACAAATTTATGCAACATAGTGTTTTTCATGATTCAGAATTCTGCCTCGACATGCCATAACGTTTAAAATCAGACGGTTGAAGTATTTTATTGGTTATTGCGAATCTTGCTTCCTTGAAGCTGATCAAATCAGCTTGCGGTTAATTGAAAGTGGATTTCATTATTAACAACTTGAGTGGTTCTTGTCAATATAAAATTGGGAGGTTGATCCATTCACTTTTGTTAACTTATTTGCATCTATATTGTTTCTGTGTAGACGAAGTAATCTTGACGAGTTGGCAAGAATGCCAAGGTCAGGAAGAGACTGAAGCGCGGCAGCCAAGGCAACCGGCAGCAGTCCAGTGGCAGCTAGAGACATTCCGGCAAGGTTGTAGATGGCTGTAAAAACAAGGTTCAGTTTTACTACGCCCATGGTCCTCCTAGAGATTTGGAAGAGCTCAGGTACGAGCGCCCAATCTTCCCGCATCAGGGCGATATGGGCCGCCTCGATGGCGATGTCGCTCCCGGCCGCCCCCATGGCGATTCCCACATCGGCCTGAGCCAGGGCCGGCGCATCGTTCACACCATCCCCGACCATAACGACCGTGTGCCCTTTTGCCTGATATTCCTTGACGATGGCAATTTTATCTTCCGGGAGGAGGTTGGCGCGGTATTGTATTCCCAGACTTTCCGCCAGGGGAGCTGCGGTCCGTTCGTTGTCACCGGTGAGTAACTCGATCCGCCGTACACCCAGTCTTCTCATCGCGGCAAGGGCCTCCGGGACTTCCGGACGAAGCGTATCGGCGGCTGCCAAGATTCCGGCAGGCTTGTCATCGCAGACAACATACAGAATTGTTTTTCCCTGGGCTTCAAGACTGTCGATTGAAGGGAGCGTTTCTTCCTCGGCAATCATCCTGCGGCTCCCGACCGCTATTCGCCGACCACTCACCTGGGCGCGGACCCCTAAACCGGGAATCGCCTCGAACATTTCCGGCTCGCTCAGAGTGATATTACGCGCCTTCGCTGCTTCACGAACCGCAGAAGCCAAAGGGTGTTCGGAGTATCGTTCCGCCGAAGCGGCAAAGATCAGCACCTCCTCGGCGGAAAACCCTCCCAACGGAACAATATCGGTAATTTGCGGACGGCCAAGCGTCAGTGTGCCGGTTTTGTCGAGCAGGAGCACATCGGCGCGGTTGAGCATTTCCAGGTATTTCCCTCCTTTGATGAGCAGACCCCGCCGTGCCCCTGCCCCGATGGAAGCGATCATGGCAAGGGGGGTGGCAAGGGCAAAGGAGCATGAGCAGACCACCACCAACACTGCCGCAGTGGCGAGCGGGTTACGGCTGAAGATATAGGTGAGGAGTGCAATTCCCATCACCACTGGAAGGTAATATCCGGAGAACTTATCGGCAAAACGCTGCACATCTCCCCGGTTTGCTTCAGCTTGCTCCACGAGTTTGATTACTTTTCCAAAGGTGGTGTCAGCGCCCACTTTGAGCGTGCGGATGCGCAGACTCCCCAGGCGGGCTGTTGTTGCGGCGAAAACCTTTGCACCCGGTCCCAGCTCGACCGGCATCGACTCGCCGGTAATGGTCGCTTGATCCACCGTCGCCTGCCCGCCAGTCACTTCGCCGTCCACCGGAATGTTTTCACCCGGCCGAACGACAACCGTTTCCCCGATCCGTACCTCACCGACCGGCACATCCACTTCGGTGCCGTCCCGCTCCACCCGCGCCGTCTGCGGAGCCATGAGGGTGAGGTCTTTCAGCGCCCGGCGGGCCCGCTCGGCGGTGAATGTTTCCACGTAGTCGCCGATGCGCATGAAAAAGACCACAATCACGGCAGCGGCCCATTCCCCGACTGACACAGCAGCAATCACACCTACGGTCATCAGGGTGTGGGAGGTAATCCTCCTTCTGAAAACGGCTTTTAAGACATTCCTGAACACCGGCCAGCCACCGACGAGAACGGCAACAAACCAGACCGGCCAAGGCATCCGTCGCGTCACCGCTGCAAAGAACCCCAACCATTCTCCGATGACGACAATGAAGAGGACCGCACCGAAGACAACGCCGAACAGAACTAAAACATGCCGGGTGAACTGTTCAACAGCAGGGGCTTTCGCAGAAGGTTCCGCTTCGGGGGTAAGAACCGAATAACCCGCCCCTTCCACAGCTTTCCTTATCTCTCCCGGACCAGTTTTTGTGGGGTCAATACGGACAACCGTCTTCTGGGCTGCGAGTAGAATCTCCACCTCAGCTACACCAGGAACCGATTCGATGGCGTTTTTGACATGCCGCGCGCAATCGGCACAATCCATGCCTTTGATGGAAAGCTCAACTATTTCAGATTGCTTATTCATAACATCCTTCAATTCTCCAGCATTTCCTTCTTCACACTGAGACCTTCTCAATATCAATTAAATTGCGACAAGTACCCGCTCCATTTTTTCAGCGACTTTTTTCGCAAACTCAACCATCTCGGGGTTACCAATCATGGAAAGCGCAGCAACCGGGTCCATGACCATGACCGCAGTCTTTCCATCATCCCTGGTATAAATCACGACATTACAGGGAAGCAGCGTCCCGAGATTTATTTCCCGGCTCAGGGCCTCATAGGCGAGAGGCGGATTGCAGGCGCCAAGTATGATATAATCACGAAATTCCTTCTGGAGCTTTTCGGCAAACTTTTTCCTGACGTCAATTTCGGTGAGTACCCCAAAACCTTCCTTTGCCAATTCCTCACGCACCTTCAGTTCGACTTCGGCATATGGCATGTCCACTGTTTTACCAAAGGCATACGGTGTTTTCAGGTCCATTTGTAATCCCCTTTCCTCATTAGTGTGCTTCTTTTTCAACTCTTCTACGCTTGTCAGGCTCGATCGGTCCCATGTTATGCCGTCGACTCACGATACAAAAGAGATGCCACCATTCCGTAGATGCAGTTCAAGCCAATCACGATCATCGGTGTGACGGCACCGAAGCCGATCCCCAACACTCCCTTGCCCATCCCCGGCAGCACCAGGAATAGCATCATGGCCGACTGCAAAAAACTGAAGAAACAACCGCGCAGGAGAACCTTGTCTCGCATAAGCGGAAACAGAAGCAGGAGCATCCAGATGCATCCCCATATCATCCGCTGGTAGAGCCAAGGTGCGGTGGACTCCGGTTTCATGGACAACCCGATCAGGTTGCTGACTCCAACCTTCCCCATGAACCAGATATTGAAACTATCGACAAAGCCGCCCACGGCACCACCGGCGAAGGCAGCGCTGATATTTCGGATCATGACGAAACTCCTTGTGACCCAATATGGCTGAGACCCTCACGGAGCAAATTTCCAACATGGTTGTCATCCAGCGAATAGTAGACAATCCGGCCGGCCTTCCTGTATTTGACCACTCGCAGGGAGCGAAGTAATCGCAGTTGGTGGGAAACCGCAGACTTGGTGGTCCCCAGGAGGCTGGCGATGTCGCAGACGCAGAGTTCTTCCAGGGAAAGAGCATGGAGAATCCGAACCCTGGTTGGGTCACCAAGCATCCGGAAAGTTTCGGCGAGCCGAAATAAATCTTCTTCCGGAGGCATAGCATTCCTGACGGCAGCAACCTTAGTTTCATTAATCAGGGTGACAGTGCAGATAGCGCTTTGAACCATAATACCCTCGATTGTTGAGCAATCATTCAACTGTTAACATAATCTTCTACAAAACATCAGTCAAGCGCAATTGACAGATACACACACGTCATCCTATACTTGAGCAAACATCGAAATGGAAGCAAATTACCATGAAGAAAAAAACCATCCCTCCACGTAGCGATGTCTGCACGATTCCCTGCTTCAACGAAGATCTGGTGGGCCGGGTAAAGTCTTCACTTCCTGACGAGCACGACATACGCCGTGTCGCCTCGCTGCACAGAGCGCTCGCAGACCCGACGCGACTCAAAATTCTTTTGGCGCTGGTGCAGGGCGAGTTGTGCGTCTGCGATATTGCCCATGTAGTTGGACTCTCAATCTCCGCCACTTCTCACCAACTGCGTCAGTTGCGAAATCTGAATCTGGTAACGTATCGCCCCGATGGGCGAATGGCCTATTACTCTCTGGTTGATGGTACGCAGGCAATTGCCTGGATCGAGCAGTCGCTGGCAGAGAAGTGACTACAGATAGAATAACTTTGCAGGAGGAAGAAAGGAATGATAATGAACCGATTTCTGATAATTGCCGCCGCTGTCATGGTGGTAGTCGCCTCAGCTCCGGCTTGGAGCTCCCAGCAACCGGTTACGACCAAACCGTTGTCCATCAACCAGCTGGCAGCCAAACCCGATGCCTACGTTGGCAAAGTGGCGGTCGTTGGACGAGTGGCCTCCGCGACGCCGGGCAAGGGATTTACACTGATAGACAGTATTAATTGCGCCACCTGCACCACGGAATGCCTTACTGACAAGGCCACGAAGAAGATTCCTTTTCTCTGGAGCGGTGCCGCTCCGGCGGTCAAGGATGTTGTTCGGGTTGAAGGTGCCTTGGCAAAAACCGCCAAGGGCTATATCTTTACCGCAGAACGAGTGATTAAACAATGAAGCCGGCACCTCCTCTCCATCGTCCACTAACATGTTGGCTACCACTCGCCGTCTTTCTAGCAGTGCTAACCGTCCATGCGCAGTATATTCGCCAGCAGGCGGCTGCTCCTTCCGAGGGCTGGGCTGATGTCGGTGTCGGCACCGGTGATTGGTGGGGGATTGCCACTTATATCACTGAGCAGGATTATTTGCTGGGGCTTTCCTATGCCCTCGGAGCCGCTTTCAGTATATGGGCGTTGGGCCAGTACCTCAAGACGCGACAAGCGGCCATGGCCGCCGGAGCCGCAGGGAGCATTACTTTAGTTGGAGTCCTCATGACGGCGGGGTGTTTTCTCATTGGTTGCTGCGGATCGCCCATGCTGGGGTTGTATCTGGGAATCTTCGGAGTCAAGGCGCTGGGAATCGGCAAGCCGCTGATGGCTGCCGTCACTGTGCTCTCAGTTAGCTGGGGATACTGGTACCTGCGTCGCAAGTCTCCTACAATTTGCTGCGACAAGAGCTGCGGCTGTATATCTACCTCCGGAAACGGGGCAGCTGAACATGATTCAGCAAGCTAAGGCAAATAGCGGCGAGTTACGGGACGAATTGGAACGGCAGGCGCTTCGTATCACTGAAGTTGCATTATAATACTATATCGCCAGTTGGGGAGGTAGCGCATGTCACATTCCATTCTCCTTGTCGAAGACGACCTGAAACTCGCCGAGATCGCACGCGTCTATCTGGAGCAGGCCGGTTTCAGGGTCATCCACACAGAAAGCGGTGTCAGCGCCCTCGCTCTGGCCAAGGCGGAAACCCCCGTGCT